>JAKAHQ010000002.1 GCA_021814855.1 Bacteroidota bacterium
CCGATCTGCTCTTAGTACACCCGAGATGGTTCTCACAAAAAAAATCATGTACTTAAAATAAATCCAATAGCTTATTTTTGATATGCGAATTTTGTTTATAGAATTAAATCCAGGCATTTGAAATAATTATCGTGTTAAATTCAACAGTTGTTCCGAAAGATAAAAACAAGTTCAAGCCGGCCGGCACCGGCATAGGTCCTTTGCAAAAAGAGAATCCCGCAGTTATTACTTGGAACCATGTGTGCGAAGAACATCCGTTCCCGGTGCTCATTGCAGATGCCGGGGATTTTTCAATTGTAAATGCAAACAAGGCAGCTTGCGCTTTTTACGGCTATATCAAAAAAAACTTTTTGAAACTAAAGCTTACGGATATAGATGCGGAGTCCAGGCAAAAATCTTATTTGCAGCTGTTAAAGGTTTACAAGCAGAAAAAATTTGTTGCTAAGCACAAATTAAAAAACGGGGAGGAAATAGAAGTTGAAGTATTCAACAGCACTTTTGCCGCTGGCGAGCGTACCTTTTTCTCTTTGGCAATTGTTAAGCTTGAACAAAAGCCGGAATCCGTTACAGAAAAAGAAAAGCAGCTTGAAGATTTAAAACTTAGGTTTTTGTCCACTTCGTCGCATGAGTTTAGAACTCCTCTCACAACCATCCTTACATCTTCGGAAGTATTGCTGATGATCGGCAGATCATTGAGCGAGGAAAAATTCGATGAATACATAATTCAAATTCAGAATGCCGTTATTTATATGACAAGCCTGCTCGATGATATTCTAACAATCAACAAAACCGAAACCGGTAAATGGAAATTTAGCCCGGGCAAAGTCGATCTGTTGGACTTTTGCAATAAGATGATCGAAGAAGCTCAAAACATTGCCGCGCCGAATCACACGTTTAAAATTTATTATGAATCGAAAAACAACCATGCTATTTTGGATAAGAAATTATTGCATCACATACTTTCCAATCTTTTGTCGAACGCGGTAAAGTATTCGCCGGACGGTGGCGAAATAACCATGAGGGTTAGAAATACAGAATCCGAAATCGAATTTATAATCTCCGATAACGGCATAGGCATTTCGAAAAAAGATCAGAATAAATTGTTCGAAACATTCTACCGCGGAGAGAACATTGGCAAAATAGAAGGCACAGGGTTGGGACTTTCTATTGTGAAAAGATGCGTCGAATCTCACGGAGGAAAAATCTCATTTAGAAGTAAGGTTAACAACGGTTCCGTTTTTACCGTTTCGCTGCCGCTTATGACGGTTATTTGACTGCGGCGCGGAATGCGATTGGAATCACAATTAAAAATTATTATACAATGAAAAGAATTTTAGTTATCGAGGACGAAAAACCCGTAAGGACCGGCATCAAAGATTTATTGGAAATTAAAAACTATTTGGTTGATGCGGCAGAAGGCGGAGAGGAAGGATTGAAACTGGCCAAAGAAAACGCTCCGGACCTGATAATCTGTGATATTAAAATGCCGAATATGGACGGGTATGAAGTTTTAAAAAAATTAAACAAGGATGAAGTGCTGGCTTCTGTGCCTTTTATATTTTTAACCGCAAAGACCGAGATGACGGATCTGCGTTACGGAATGAACCTGGGCGCAGACGATTATATCATAAAACCGTTTATGGCCGCAGACTTGTACAAAGCAATAGAAGTTCGGCTTAACAAAGTCGATTTGGCAAGAAAAAGCAATATCCAATCTCCCGTAGCCGCCGCTGCAGAAGTCGATCCTAAAAAAAATATGGACGAGCACTTATTTATCACCGACGGCAATAAACCGCAGTTTGTTAAAATACACGACATAGAATGCATTACAGCTTTTAATGAATACACCAACATATATCTCACAAACTCTAAAAAAGTTGTAATACGTAAATCATTAAGAGAATGGGAAGGCGTGTTGCCGGATACTATGTTTATTAGAATACATCGTTCTACAATAATCAATTTTGAACACGTTGACAGAGTTGAAAAATTTTACACAAGATCATACATGGTATATCTGAAAAACATTAAACAGCCATTTGTTATAAGCCAAAGATATCTTACCAAATTGAAAAAGAAGCTCTTCTTTTAAGCGCCTTTCAACGTTAAAAATTTGTCAATCTCACAGCTTAATTAGTGCGTTTACTGCATTTAATTTAACACGGGTTTTATCTTTATTTAACTTAGATAGTAGTAATATGGATTGGTTTATTCATCGTTAAATGAATTTAAAATATTTGCTGAAGCGCAGGCGTAAAACATAATCGGAATTTTTATGACGACACATAGCGGTAAAAATCAGGATTCATCAAATAATTATTTTTTGTCTATTACTATAATCGGCGTATTGTTCTTCATCTTCGGATTTGTAACATGGTTGAACGGCTCGTTAATTCCATTCTTAAAAATTGCATGCGAACTCAACCAGGTTGAAGCTTACTTGGTAACGCTTGCGTTCTATATCTCTTATACGGTAATGGCATTGCCAATGTCCGCGGTTCTGCAAAAAACAGGTTATAAGAACGGAATGGTGTTGGGATTAATAGCTATGTCCGCAGGCGCGCTAATATTTATTCCGGCTGCGCAAACTAGAACTTATGCGCTGTTCCTTCTTGGACTTTTTGTAATGGGCGGCGGATTAACAATTCTTCAAACCGCTTCCAATCCTTACATTGTTGTGCTTGGCCCCAAAGAAAGCGCGGCTGTAAGAATTAGTTTTATGGGGGTAGCGAATAAATTTGCCGGCATACTTAGTCCGCTGGTTTTTACCGCCATTATGCTGCACGGCATGGAAAAATTCAGCGATGTTAACCTTAGTCTTATGGACGCTTCTCAAAAAGCTGCGGCGTTTAATGAACTGGCTTCCAGATTAATACTTCCTTATGTAACAATGGCTGTTATACTTCTTCTTTTAGCTGCCATGGTAAAATTTTCTCCGTTACCGGAAATAGAAAGCGGCGAAGAAGACAGCATTAAAAGTAATGCAAATGCTAAGACCAACGTTATGCAATTTCCGCATCTTGTACTCGGCGCCGTTGCGCTCTTTTTCTATGTGGGAGTTGAAGTAATTGCCGGCGATACAATCGGAATGTACGGCAAAAATCTTGGAATCGAATTCTTTGGGAAACTAACATCATATACAATGGCTTTCATGGTTCTTGGTTATATGCTCGGCATCATCTCCATACCAAGATTTATCAAACAGGAAAAAGCTCTAATCTTTTCTGCAGTGTTAGGACTTGTATTCAGTTTTGGCGTGATATTAACTTCAACTAAAAGCGCCGGAATTTCAAGCGCGGTATTCGGATGGATGGGAATCCCTGCAATTCCGGATTCTGTATTTTTTCTTGCGCTACTTGGTTTAGCCAACGCAATGGTTTGGCCGGCGCTGTGGCCGTTAGCTTTGGAAGGACTTGGAAAGTTTACCAAGATTGGTTCTGCTATACTCATTATGGGAATTGCAGGCGGAGCTATTCTTCCGCCGTTGTACGGTGTGCTTTCAAGTAATTATTCACCGCAGAATTCGTATTTAATTCTTTTGCCGTCTTATTTATTTATTCTTTATTACTCGCTTATAGGCCATAAAAAACGTAAGTGGTAATAAAATAATTCGGCATATGATTTTTGGATGAGAATGTAAACAGTAAAAGAAAATTAAATTAGAAAGAAGTTAGAACAAAATGGTTCGTAAAAAAGCAACTAAGAAGTCGGGGGACAAAGGAAAGAAAAAAATGTATGAAGGTTTAAACGATAACAAAAATATAGAGAGCTTATCAAAAGTTGAGCAATACTATCTTTCAAATTCCGGTAAAAAAATAATTTATTCGCCCACTGAAAAAATACCGGTTATTCAAGTCAATAGTTTTCCCGAACTCGGGCGGTTAACGGCATTGAGGTTTATCGAGTGGGTTCAAAAAAATCCCGGCGGAGTAATTTCACTTCCCACCGGTAAAACGCCCGAACATTTTATTAAATGGACGGCTCTCTTTCTTAAAAACTGGGATAAGAAAGAGGTTATAGAAATATTTGAGCGGGTAGGAATTGACCGCTCGATTGTTCCGGACATGCGGAGTTTACGCTTTGTTCAGATTGACGAGTTTTATCCCATCGATTCGTTTCAGCATAACAGCTTTTATTATTACATACAAAAATTCTATTTCCAAAATTTTAATCTCGATCCTGCCAAGGCGCTTCTTATAAATATAAATGAAATAGGCACAGCCGAAGATCTTCCGCTTAACCAGGTCTTCCCGGAAAAAGTTGTTGACCTTTCGCTTAGAACAAGATGGGCAAGCAACCGCCTGGAAAGAATTCAAAAAAGAACAATTGAGATTGTAGACGAGTTTTGCACCAACTATGAAAAGAAAATTAGAGAGATGGGCGGAATCGGTTTCTTCCTCGGCGGAATTGGGCCGGACGGACATATCGGTTTTAATATTCAAGGGAGCGACCATTTTTCTACAACGCGGCTTATCACTACTAATTATGAAACGCAGGCGGCAGCTTCCAGCGATCTTGGCGGAATCGAAATTGCGCGCAACAGACTTGTAATAACTATCGGTTTGGATACAATTGTTTACAACAAAGACGCCGTTGCAATAATTACCGCCGCGGGCGAGGCCAAAGCCAATATCGTTCGAGATTCTATTGAAAGCGCGGCGACAAATAAATATCCGGCAACGGTTTTGCAAAACTTACCAAACTCAAGATTTTACCTAACCCAAGGAGCTTCTCTTAGGTTAAAAGAACGCCGCTACGCCGACATGGAAAACGAAGAATCGCTTTCGCAATTCTCAATCGAAAGATCAATCATTAATCTGGCGGTGGAAAAACAAAAAGAAGTTACGGCATTATCGGATGAGGATTACAAGTCCGATAAGTTTGGAAAACTGATTCTAGAACGCACCGGGAAAAATGCCGCATCAATAAACGAATCGATTTGTAATTCCATATACGAACGCTTTATCAAGGGTATCTCTTTGGTAGAAAACGAAACGATTCTTCATACCGCGCCGCATCACGATGATATTATGCTCGGCTATCTTCCTTACATCGTTCATTTGGTAAGACAGGCAACAAACAATCATCACTTTGTAACATTAACCAGCGGATTTACGGCAGTTACAAATTCTTACATGCTCAACTTGATGGAAAATGTAAAAGAGCATCTGGCTAACGATGAATTTAAATCGCGGTTCTCGGATAAATATTTTGATCCGGCATTCCAGGTAGGAAAGAATAAAGATGTTAGTTTATTCCTGGATGGATTAGCTGCGCGAAGCCGGACAATGAAAAGAGAAGCCGCCGCAAGAAGAATGCTTCGCAACATAATAGAAATTTACGAAGAAGATAACCTTGTTTATCTGACGGACCGCGTTGAGGAATTGATAAACTATTTTAAAACTCAGTACCCGGGCAAGAAAGATATTCCGCACGTACAAAAGCTTAAAGGAATGTTGAGAGAGTGGGAAGAAGAAATTATCTGGGCGTATTTCGGTTTTAATAACGAGAACGTTTCTCACATGCGTCTCGGGTTTTACCAGGGCGAAATTTTTACCGAGAATCCTGAAATGAACCGCGACGTTCTTCCGGTATTGGAACTGCTGCGTAAAGTTAAACCGTCGGTAATTACTGTAGCGTTAGATCCTGAAGGAAGCGGACCGGATACTCATTACAAGGTGCTTCAGGCAGTTAGTGAAGCCCTTCGATTATACCAGAAGGAAGCCGATCTTTCCAAATTAAAAATTTGGGGATACCGGAATATTTGGTACCGCTTTCATCCCGCGGAGGCAAATATATATGTGCCAGTCAGTTTAAACTCTTTCGCAATTTTGGAAAATACATTTATGAACAGCTACGGCTCTCAAAAAGATGCCAGCTTTCCAAGCTATGAATACGATGGACCGTTTTATAGGTTAGCTCAAAATATTCAGGTAGACCAGTTCAGAACTATAAGATTATGTCTCGGCAAAGACTTCTTTATAAATCACCCGGTACCGCGTGTTAGGGCCACACACGGAATGGTGTATTTAAAAGAAATGACTCTTGAAGAGTTCTTCACCAAATCGATTGAGATAAAAAAACTCACTGAGAGTTTGTGAGAATAGTCGTCATGAAAATTTTAGTCGCAAAATTTAGAAGGTCAAAATATAAATATGAAATTTCCGGTTGAACAAAGGCAGTTATGAATTCTACCCAAGTAGTTTTAGGCATCGATATTGGCGGTACAAATACCGTTTTTGGTTTGGTTGACGAAAACGGCAAGACATATTATAAAAGAGAAATTCCAACCGAGGCGAATCTTCCCGCGGATCTTTTGTTTTTAAGATTGTTCAAAGCATTTAATTCGGATTTTAAAAATCTGCAACATGAACTTGAATTAGTAGGAATAGGAGTCGGCGCGCCGTCTGCAAATTTTTTTACCGGTACAATCGAGAATCCGAGTAATTTTAATTGGGGCCGAGTTAACGTAGTCAAAATAATTTCGGAATATTATTCTTTGCCGGCGCTTGTAACAAATGATGCAAACATAGCCGCAATCGGCGAGATGGTATACGGTACCGCCAAAGGGCTTGATAATTTTATTCTTATAACCCTTGGCACCGGGCTTGGGAGTGGCATTGTGGTAAACGGAGATGTTGTCTACGGCAGCGACGGGTTTGCCGGAGAGATAGGCCATACAATTGTAGAAGAGAACGGCCGTCATTGCAACTGCGGCAGAAAAGGATGCTTGGAAACTTATGTGTCTGCCAGCGGAATTTGCAGAACTGTCTTTGAGCTTCTCGCGGTGCATAACGATAAAAGCATATTAAGAGAATTCTCATTCGACAGTCTTACATCTAAACTTATTCAGCAGTCCGCAATGAGCGGAGACAAAATTGCAAATCTTGCTTTTGAAATAACCGGCGAAAAATTAGGCAAAGCATTGGCAAACAGCGTGGCTCATTTAAGTCCGGAAGCCATAATACTTTTTGGCGGCTTAGCGTTATCCGGAGATTTGCTAATTACCCCGGTGAAAAAACATTTGGAAGAAAATCTGTTATCGATATATAAAGGTAAAGTAAAAGTAATGACTTCCAGCTTAATGGAATCGGAAAATGCTGCGCTGCTTGGCGCTGCATCAATTATATGGAAGGAACTTGGCGGAGGTAAAACTCTCTCCAATTCAGAGTTAAAAACCAAAAACGCTAATTTGCATCAACTCAAATAATCTAGGAAAGATTATGTCAGCAAAAAAAGTTACGCTTGGAATTGAAATTGGTGGAATGAATACTTCCTTCGGATTGGTAGACACATCCGGCAATAGTTTTTTGGAAAGTAAAATTCCAACCAAACCGAACGAATCGCCGGAATCGTTGTTCGAGAGATTGTTTAAAAAATTTACAAAGATATACAAAGAAAATTCCGGCAAATACGAACTGCTTGGAATAGGAATTGGAGCGCCAAGCGCAAATTATTATAAAGGAACCGTAGAATACTCTTCCAATCTTAATTGGGTTTATGTTAACATAAAAGATATAGTAAGAAGATATTACGATCTGCCGATTGTAATTGCCAACGACGCAAATGCCGCGGCATTAGGTGAAATGAAATTCGGCGTTGCAAAGAGAATGAAAAATTTCATTCAGCTTACTTTGAGCCGCGGTTTTGGAAGCGGCATAGTTGTTAATGGAAATATTGTTTACGGAAGCGACGGCTTTGCGGGAGAGATTGGACATACTATAGTAGAGAAAAACGGTCGCTCTTGCGGATGCGGAAGAAGAGGATGTCTTGAAACCTATGTTTCTACCGGCGGACTAATCAGAACTTACTACGAGCTTCTTTCTAAGTCGAATGAAATTAGCGTGCTCAAAGAATTTCGCCCTAACGAACTTACATCGGATTTGATTTATAAAGCCGCGAGGAACGGAGATAAACTGGCAATTGCAGCTTTTGAGTACACAGGGCAAATATTAGGAGAAGCACTTGCAAATGTTGTAGCGTACCTTAGCCCGGAAGCAATAATCTTATCCGAAGGAATTGCCGTGGCGGGAGATCTGTTGCTTACCCCCACAAAAGAACACATGGAAAAAAATATGTTGAATCTGTTCAAAGGTAAAGTTGAAATATTACTTTCCGGCCTGGTGAAAGGCAACGTGGCAATTCTTGGAGCCAGCGCATTAATATGGCATGAAATACATAAAGAAACCAAAGCAAGCGGAAGGAATTAATTGTTGGCCGCAACGATTGATCTTTGATTTATACCATTTGGAGATAAATTGAAAAAATTTTTTATAATTAGTTTAGCTGCTTTGTTAATTACCGGTAATTGTTATTCGCAGGGCATAGAAGGATATGAATATATTTCTCCGGTGCCGAACTCTATGCTCGTGTCTAAGAACACCAACCTGATAATTCGTTACGGCGGAAAAATAGACCGGCAGTCAATCGCTTTGCCAAACAGAATTAATGTCGTTGGAGAAGAAAGCGGTTTTCATTCTTATAATCTATTACTGTCCGATGATAACGCGACGCTTGTTTTAAATTTAGATGTGCCGTTTCTGCCGGATGAACAAGTTAATGTTGTTTTCGATACCGATATTAAGACAATCTCCGGGCAAACTTTACCTGCCATAAATTATTCATTCAAGATTTCGCCGATGATCGCGCCAGTTACAAGAGCGATAATTAAAGATGACGGCGAGGTAACGCTGAATAGTGAAAGTTCTCCTCTTCGTAAAACGGCGTCGATCGCTTCAGATTCAATTCCTTCGGACTTTCCTAAAATAAAAGTGAGTAATTCTGTTAATCCCACTGATGGTTATACTTTTATGACCACGGATGATATTATCCCGGGACTCGGTTATTATTTAATGATAATTAAAAATGACGGCACGCCGTTATGGTATAAAAAATTTGCCAATCATTATCCCACCGATTTCAGAATGCAGCCCAACGGCATGCTTTCGTACGCAGACATAAAAGAAGATTACTTCTTTGCTGGCGGAGGCGAATCTGTTTATAAAGTAATGGATTCAACTTATACGGTTGTTGACTCATTTAAAACAGGCAACGGCTATGTTACCGATTCGCATGATTTTCAACTCTTGCCGAACGGCCACGCGCTGCTTATTTCTTACGACTTGCAGATGGTGGACATGAGCAAAATTGTACCCAATGGAAAACCCGGCGCTTATGTTGCCGGTTCTATAATTCAGGAATTGGACGCCGATAAGAATGTTGTTTTTCAATGGCGAACATGGGACTATATTCAAATCGACGAATCGTATTTTGATTTAACTCTTGCCGCTATGGATCCGATGCATGCAAATGCCGTTGATGTGGACATCGACGGTAATCTCCTTGTTTCATTCAGGAATATTAGTCAGATAATAAAAATCAACCGTCAAACCGGCGAGATAATGTGGCGTTTGGGAGGAAAGAAAAACCAGTTTACTTTTATTAACGAGCACGCGGAAAATGCGCCGCTTTATTTTTCACGGCCTCACGATATACGTTCGCTGTCCAACGGACACATAACTTTTTTTGATAATGGTCTCGATCATAAACCGGCTTATTCCCGCGCCGTAGAATATGAAATTGATACATTAAATAAAACCGCAACATTGGTTTGGGAATTTAAACATCCCAATAAGGTTTACGGAGCTACGCAGGGAGACGTGCAGAGATTACCTAACGGCAACACAATGATTGGCTGGGGGAGCGCAAGCAAAACAAATATTAATTGGCCGGCAGCAACGGAAGTTACTCCTTCCGGAGAAATTGTTTTCGAATTGATGTTCGAAAATAAAGGAATGTTGTCGTATCGCGCCTTGAAGTATCCGTGGAAGATGAACGCTAATACATCCCAAGTTACGGTGTATGAGTTGTGGAAAGGAAACGATTATACATTTAATAATGAATCCGACACCACTTATGCTTCGTTAAGATTAGATAACTTTTCTGGCTCGCCGTATAATTATGTCACTTTAACCTCCACGCAATTGGCCCCAGTGAATCCTCAGTTTACAGGGCAGGCTCCAATAGTTTTTAAAAAAAGAATTTATGTTGCAAGCGATCTTGTTGATATTAGCGGCAGCTTAAGTTTTAGAGCGGATAAAATTGCCGGGCAGTATGATCCAAATGAAATTGTCGTCTATCATCGTAACACAGAAGGACATGGTCTGTTTGAACCGTTAGGTACAACTTATAACCCGGTAACAAAAACTATCACCGCATCCATATCTGCATTTGGAGAATTTATTTTCGGTATCCCGCAGGGAAATTCGATTGCAAAAATACCAAAGCAATTAACCCCCGCAGATTCGTCATCGGTGAATCAAATTCTGCCGGTTAAATTCAGCTGGACTCCCAACGGTTATGTTAATTCGTACCGCTTGCAAATAGCGGATAATCCCCAGTTTGCCAACAGTATTATAGATATAGACAGCGTTAAGACTTCTGTTTTTGTAATGAACAGTGTAAATCCAAAATCAACTTATTACTGGCATGTGCAATCGATAAATAACTCCGGTGCAAGCGGCTGGTCGCCCACTTTTTCATTTCACACAACGGCGCCGTTTATAAAAGTAATATCTCCAAACGGTGGCGAAAAAATTCAAAGAGGACTTCCGTTCTATATAAAATGGGAAGGTAATATAGATGATTCCGTTACGGTTGAATTGTATAAAGCCGGACAGTTCTTTCAAACTCTGGATACAACCGTCAGCTCCGGTGTATATAGCTGGATGCCGAGCGTAAAATTACAAACCGGAACGGATTATGCAATCGAGATAAAAAGTTTAAAAGAAAAAACATTGTTTGATCTTAGCGATTCTGATTTTGAAATAATTGATACAACAACCACTAGTGTAGCGAATCAATTCAATTCTTTGCCTCTTAAATATAACCTGGAGCAAAATTATCCCAATCCATTCAATCCAACAACGCAGATAAGATATTCTATAGCCAATGCCGGCATAGTTGCTCTTACAATTTTCGATGTTCTGGGAAGGCAAGTTGAAAAATTGTTCGAGGGCTACCGCGCAGCCGGTGTTTATACCGTCAATTTTGATGCGTCGCGTTTCTCTTCGGGAATTTACTTCTATAGAATAGAATGCAATTCGTTCTCAAAGGTTAGAAAGATGCAGTTAATAAAATAACCCTTAATGAAAATGCTGGTCCAGGAATTTAGTCACTCTTAATAATTAAATACTTTTTCAAGGAAAAGATTATGTGGAAAATAATTACAAGGAAAAGAATAACATTTCACTCCTTATTATGGTTTACACTGATTGTTATTTTCGGCAGTTCGGCTCTATTTGCGGGAACAACCGGTAAGATAGCAGGCCGCATTCTTGACGCGGAAACAAAAGAAGCTGTAATAGGCGCCAGTGTAATGATAAAAGGAACAAACATGGGCGCAGCCACAGATGTTGAAGGGGATTACTACATCAATAATTTATCCCCCGGCAGGTATACATTAATTATAACCTCGGTTGGATATAATAAGGTAGTTGTAGAAAATGTTGTGGTTAATATCGATTTAACAACCCGCATAAATGCCAATTTAACATCAACGGCGGTGAGTGTTGGCGAAGTTGTTGTGCAGGCAAAGCGCCCGATGATTACAAAAGATTTAACTGCTTCCAGCGCAATTGTATCGTCGGAAGAAATAAAGCTGATGCCCGTGGAAAATATTCACCAGGTAATTAACCTGCAGGCCGGTGTTGTTGACGGACACTTCCGCGGAGGCAGAGCCGGCGAAGTATCATACCTGGTAGACGGTGTATCGGTTACCGACGTGTTCAGCGGAGATATGTCTGTTGAAGTTGAAAACAGCGCCGTGCGGGAAATGGAAGTTATCAGCGGAACATTTAACGCAGAGTACGGACAGGCAATGTCCGGCATTGTAAATATTGTAACCAAGGACGGCAGCAGTAAATACGAAGGCAATGTATCTGCTTACCTTGGAAATTATTATACAAGGCACACCGATATTTTTGAGCACATGGATAAAATCAATCCATTAAAGAATGTTGACGCACAGGTAACCTTGAGCGGACCGACAAAGATTTTGGATAATCTTACTTTTTTCATGACGGGCAGATATTATAGAAATGACGGATACGAGTACGGACAAAAAATTTACAACACAACGGATAACCGCCCGGTATTTCCGAATCCCCAAAATCAAAATGTGTGGATAGACAGTCCTTCGGGCGACGGTTCCTGGGTAGCCATGAATCCCAACATCAAAAAATCTTTTATGGCAAAAATAACTTACGGCTTTTCCGATTGGAAATTCAGTTACAGCTTTTCCTGGGATGATAACTGGAATAAATATTACAACCACGCCTACAAGTGGACGCCCGACGCGATCAAAAATAATTATAGAACAAACAACGTAAACAATCTGCAAATTTCTTATTTGCCAAGCCAGAGTACGTTTATATCTTTAAAGTTTTCATCAAATTTGTACAAGTACTGGGGTTATCTGTATCAAGACGAGTATGATTCCCGTTACGTAGATCCCACACAAGGTACGCCTTACTCCAGCTATACCTTTAATCAAGGCGGAAATGAATATGATAGGTACAGCCGTTACACATATACAAACCTTGCCCAGTTCTCAATTGAGTCGCAGGTGAACAAACATCATAAGGTTAAATTGGGTAGCGAGCTAAGATTGCATGAACTATTCGACAGCTACAAAGAAATAAGAAATTTAACGGAAGGACAATTGGACTCGACTGGCGCGGCAATTTTTACTTTAGGTTATTCGGAGCCGAATACAAAATACAATCAAACTTATATACGCAGGCCGTACGAATTCTCCGCTTATATCCAGGACAAGATGGAATACGACATAATGATTATCAATGCCGGCATTCGTTTCGACTATTTCAATCCCAATACAACTTTGCCTGTAGATATAAGAAATCCATTGGCAAATCCTAATTTTCCGCACGCAAACGAGTGGAGAGCAGCAGCAACAGATTATCAAGTTAGTCCGCGGTTCGGAGTTTCATTCCCAATTTCGGATAAAGGCGCAATTCACTTTTCCTATGGTCACTTTTTCCAGATACCATCGTTCAGCAACCTGTACAGCAATTACAAATATTTAATCGATCAGACTACATCGTTGTCGTCAACGGTAGGCAACCCGGAACTTAAAGCGCAGAAGACGGTAAAGTATGAACTCGGATTGCAGCAAGTTCTCTTTCCCGATGTTTCTATAGATGTTTCTTTCTACTACAGCGACATAAGAAATCTCTTGGGAATGGAAATTCTTAAAACTTACGAAGGATTCTTATTCGGCAGGTTTATAAACAGGGACTACGGAAACGTAAAGGGATTGGTCTTAACTCTCGATAAACGCTTTGCTGATTTCTTCTCCGCCAAGATTGATTATACCTACCAGATTGCACAAGGCAACGCGTCGGACCCGATGCAGAATTTTTACAACAATCAAGCCGATCCACCGGTAGAGGCAAATAAAAAAGTTGTTCCGCTCGATTGGGATCAGACGCACACGCTAAATATTTCCGTGACCGTCGGCGATCCTTCGGATTGGACTGCAGGTTTAATTATGAGCTACGGCAGCGGCGATCCTTATACCGTAGAACCGCGTTACACAAACGGACTTCGATTTGAAAATCAAGGACGAAAACCAAGTACGCTAAACGTCGACTTGAAAGCGAATAAAGTATTTAAAGTTTTTGGAATAGACGTAAACACATTCTTGCTTGTGTATAATCTGTTCGACATAAAGAACGAGTACGGAGTCAGCGCTTCGACCGGCAGAGCGGGAGTAGATTTGGATACTCAATTTGCGGGAACAATAATTGGCGCGAATACAATAGAGCAGTTTCTAAAAAATCCGGCAGATTATTCCGCGCCGCGAAGAATAAGCGTTGGTGTGAATGTTAACTTCTAAAAGTACAGTGAAGATTTTATAAAACGGAGTTTCTAATGAAGAAAAAAGTATTTATTCTAATTTCATTCTTCCTTGTTGTAAACGTTCTGCATGCTCAATCGGAAGAGCAGCGGCAGAAATATTTGCAGGAACCTTTTGGTGATAAAACATATAGGAAGAAAGGTATTCTTGACGGAAACCTGGTTCGAACATTATTTTCCAATGATGGCCAACTTGGCACCTGGCCGGATCGCCCTTCCGGTGAGTGGCCCAAAGGAACCGGGCACAATTATATAGACGGCTGTACGCCGATTGTCTCTGCGGCGGTTGTTGCCCCGGGCAATGGACAGGTAGTTCATCCGGCACAGACATCATACAGAGAACAAGTAGATTTTAATCCGACGACCGGTGAATTGTGGGTAATGGAACCGCTACCTGGTTATGCTGCGGCAAGCTCGGAAGAACCTGCATTAAGTACAAAACCAAAGACCTGGCCGAGCACCTGGCCAACGTCTTTGATGAATATTGATGCGAGCTGGAACGGTTACTGGTACGGATATTTTGGCCGAGGCGTTCAAAATGCCGATCTTGAAACTTACTATGTAATGGATGACTCGCGCGATCAAGAATTCTGGCGTATGCCTTATTCATATGTTCCTGTTGCCGCTCAACCGGATCGAGGCGGATTAGGCATTAGAGAAGAGGTGCGTGGTTTTCAATGGTCTCATGTGTTGGCGGAAGATATAATCTTTTTCCATTATGATATAGTCAACCTGGCCGATATCAGTTACGATACAACTTACTTTGGATTTTACTGCGACACCGGAGTGGGCGGCGTTGATGACGGCGGCGATGACTGCGCATCCTACAACACCAAACTTGATATTGCTTATGCTTACGATGCCGACGGCGTTGCCCCTCCCGGTAACTGGAAAACCGGTTATGTGGGTTATGCATTTTTGGAATCTCCCGGCAACGGATTTGACGGCATCGATAACGACGAAGACGGAATGGTTGATGAAAGAAGAGACGATAATATAGATAATGATCACGATTGGGTGCCTTATACGGATTTGAATCACAATGGCAAATGGGATCCTGGCGAACCGCTGAACGATGATCTTGGTAAAGACGGCGTTGGTCCTTACGATCCTCAATACAAAGGTCCGGATGAAGGCGAAGGCGATGGAGTTCCCACACACGGCGAACCCAACTTTGATGAAACCGATAAAGATGAATCCGATCAAATCGGTTTAACAAGCTTGGTAATTGAAAGACTTTCCAACACCGGACCGAACGCCATCTGGCCAAAGAACGATGAAGCTGTATGGAAGAAATTTAATTACGGAACGTTCGATACATCCTTAACAAAATCAAATATACAAATACTGTTCGGTTCGGGTCCGTTTCCTTTGAAGCATGATTTAAGAGAAAGGTTTTCTACGGCTTTGGTTTTAGGTTCGGACTACGAGGATATGTTGTTTAATAAAGAAACGGTACAGGCAATTTATAATGCAAATTATAATTTCTCCAAACCTCCGTTGAAGCCAACCTTAACCGCGGTAGCCGGCGATAAAAAAGTATATCTCCATTGGAATGATGTAGCCGAAAAATCGTACGACAACTTTTTACGTAAATTCGATTTTGAAGGCTATCTATTATATAGAAGCCAAGAGCCGGAATTCAACGACATTAAAGTTATTACCGACTCGAAGGGTGAAACAAAATATTGGAAACCGATTGCCCAGTTTGATTTGAAAGACGGTATTACAGGTCCGGACCCTATCGGAATAAACGGCGCCCACTTTTGGAGAGGAAACGATTCCGGCTTACAACATTCGTACGTAGATACAACGGTTACCAACGGCTCAACTTATTATTATGCTTTGGTTGCTTACGATCAAGGCGATCCGAATTATGGTACGAAAGGATTGATACCAACCGAAAATACAAAAATAATAACGCAGGATTTTTCCGGTTCGGTAACATTTGTCGATATAAACTGCGCGGTAGTAAAGCCAAATGCGCCGGTAGCCGGTTATGTAGCTCCGCAAATATCGGGTGACCTAACAAAAGTAGCGCAGGGAATCGGAACGGGTAAAATTAATTTAGTGGTGCTAAGTCCAAATGAAATTGCAGACGGCGCAACTTACAAAGTTAATTTCTTATCGAGCGGAACGAGTTCGAGATACAAGACAACTCAATGTTCAATTACAAAAAGTATAAACGGTACAGAAACAACTGCAATTGCAACTATAGATTCGTCAAACTTTGGAAGCGAAAACTTTACTTCGCCGTTCGACGGCATTGTGGTATCTGTCTCCAATGATACAACGGGAGTAATAAAATCTCAGGGATGGGTAAAAGGATATTCAAATGTTGACATGGCGGTAGTTCCCGATGCGAGCTCTCCGACCAGGAATATTGCATGGCCTTCGGATTATGAAATTGAATGGCTGCCGGAAGGACAAACCGTAAAAACACCTTTCACAAAGAAAGATATTCCGGTAAAGGTACGTAACATAACGCGGGGAGAAGACGTGCAAGCCGAACTGTTTGATAACGACAATAACGGTTTGTTTAACCTTGGAGATGACTTGGTAATAATCGAATATGAAAACGGTCAGTTCCGTTTAACCTGGAAAGTAGAATATAGGGTGCCGAGCGCACCGGTGTATGTAGCGCCTAAGCCGGGCGATATATACCGCTTTACAACTTCGAAACCGTTTTATCAAGGAGATTATTTCCAGTTTTCAACAAGCAGCGGAAAAGTTGACAAGAAGGCGGCTCAAAATTCTTTGAATAAAATAGCCGTGGTGCCGAATCCTTATATAAGCGCAAATGCCTGGGAAGTAAGAAACCTCAATCAGTCCGGCCGCGGCGAACGCCGTGTGGATTTTATTCATCTTCCGCAGACATGTACTATAAGAATTTATACGGTGTCGGGGCAATTAGTTAAGACGCTGGAAAAAGAAGGCGGTACAACGGATGGGACTTTATCCTGGAATCTAACCACCGAAGACGGAATGGATCTGGCTTACGGGCTGTATATCTTTCATGTAGATGCGCCGAATATTGGTTCGTTCATCGGCAAATTTGCGGTAATCAAATAGCGTTGGAGTGAATATGAAAAGAATAAAAATAATATTATTGATATTGATTGCATTCGGATCAATCAGCGCGCAAACCTATGTCTCGGATGTTTCTAAAAGAGGAACAACAGCCGCGCCGTTTCTAAACATAAGTCAGGGTGCAAGAGCTTCTGCAATGGGAAGCGCATTTGTAGCCGTTGCGGACGATCCCAGCGCTATATTTTGGAACCCTGCCGGTATAGCCAGAATTCCAAACGGCTCCGTGATATTCGACCATACAAATTGGATTGCGGACATTAATTATAATTATTTGGCCACTACTTACAACTTGGGAAATTTAGGAGCTGTTGGTATTAGCTTTCTTTCTTCGGCAATAGATGATATGCCGGTTAGAACAATTGAAAGTCCGGAAGGAACAGGAGAAACATTCGGTGTAACCGATGCGATGTTCTCCGTTGCCTACGCAATAAATTTAACCGACAATTTTGCAATCGGTTTTAATCCGAAATTTGTCATGCAGAAAATATGGCGAACATCGGCAACTGCAGTAGCAATCGATATGGGTGTAATTTACCGAACTCCGTTTGATGGAATAATGCTGGCTATGTCAATCTCCAACTTTGGAACTAAGATGAAGCTGGAGGGAACATCGGCATTGGTATTGTATGATCCTGATCCGAACAGCACAGGCAACAACGGCCAAATTCCGGCTTACCTTCAAACAGATGAATGGGAATTACCGCTAAACTTCAGAGTCGGTTTATCTTATGAACCGTTTAAAAATGAAATGCACAAATTACTTGTAGCAATTGATGCGTTGCACCCGGCGAATGATTACGAAAGCGTTAACGTCGGCGCAGAGTACGGATTTAGAGACGTGTTCTTTATAAGAGGAGGATATAAGTCATTATTCCTAAAAGATTCGGAAGAATCTTTTACTCTTGGAGCCGGAGTGAAACAAACATTTATCGGCAACGTTGCTATTAAGATAGATTACACTTACGGAGATTTCGGCAGACTTAAAAACTATCAGAAAATTTCGGTCGGTATAGACTTCTAGATAATAAATTAAAATAGTTGTACCTCCTTCAGGTCGTCTCATACTTTTTTGAGGCGACCTTTTTTTATATCATCATGAATTATTGAGGGCGATTAAAAATATATTCTTCGGCTTTCGTTAGAATTGAATCCATAAAATTTTTTCATCTGTTCGATTTCTACCAAAGAAAAAAACATATGAGTTAAAAACTTGTGTGAACCTGAATACTAAAAACGATATTTTGGGTATGGTAAACGCAAATAAGAATGTGCCGAGAAAAACAATCGAGGTAACTAAATGAAAAATTTATTTTTGTTGTTTTTATTTTTTGCTGCCCCGCTTTTTGCACAACAGAAAAATTATTTTCGCCCCCCGTCTGTACCCTTGATTACGCATGATCCGTATTTCAGCGTCTGGTCGTCCGCAGACCGGCTGACCGACCGCGAGACAACGCATTGGACCGGAGCTAATCAGCCAATGCATTGTATTGTACAAATCGATGGAACAGCATTTAGAGTTATGGGAGCGGCGCCTTCTTAT
>JAKAHQ010000257.1 GCA_021814855.1 Bacteroidota bacterium
ACAACATCGTACGTTGAAACTTTATTGACAGCGGCACCAAGTTCAGTTAATCCGTTGCTAAGTTCATCGCTCGAAAGGGCAGAGCCGGGAATTAAAACGTGCTTGCCGCCAATTTCAATCTCAGAAAACTTTTTTATCAATCCTCTCGCGCTGAATTCTTCCGGTACGAAATCAACAGTGATATTTAATTCTTTGCATTTCTTCTCTGTGCTTTGGCCGACAGCTGCAACTTTCTTGGTCGATAAATCCAAGTTGTACTTTTTGATGATCTCATGAAAAACTTCAACCGCGTTCGTCGATGTAAAAACAACATAATCAAATTTATCGAATGATGACGCGGCATTCATTACTCCCTCTGAATCAATACTTGGTAGAATCTTTATCGTTGGAAAATAAATTATCTTGGCTCTGGCTTGAGTTAATAAGCTCAAAGGTTGTTCAGTATCATCTTTGGCTTTTGTAACAAGTATTGTTTTATCTAATAATTCTCTCACTTCAAACGCATCTGGTTGTAAATCTCATTTAAAATTTTATCAGCGCCGGCTTTCAATAAATCTTTTGCGAGTTTTTGTCCCAGCTTTTCCGGATTGCTTTTTGCGCCGCGCATTTTTTTTCGGAAAGTAATCGAACCGTCAACCGAACCAACTACGGCGTCAAGGTAAAGTCCGTTTGGCTTTAGCTGCGCGAACGCGCCGATTGGAACCTGGCAGCCGCCTTCGAGCGATTTTAATAAAGCTCTCTCTGCTAGTACGGCTTTGTGTGTTGCTTCATGGTGAATTGATTTCAAAACTTGTTCTGCAAATTTATTATCGGAACGGATTTCAATTCCTAAAGCCCCTTGACCGACTGCGGGAAGCATCTCATCTGATTTGATGAAAGAAGAAATGTGTTTGCTCAGCTTTAATCTTTCGACTCCGGCGCGGGCAAGAATTATTGCGTCCCACTTCGATTCCAAAAACTTTTTGATGCGCGTTGGAACATTGCCGCGTAACTCTTTAATCTTAATATCGGGACGAAGATGCAAAAGCTGCGAACGACGCCTTAGCGATCCCGTTGCAACCACCGCGCCCTCCGGTAAATTTTTTATCTTCATTCCTTTTTTCCGGGCAATCAAAACATCTTCTACCGGGTGACGTTTTGTTACTGCCGCAAGTTTCAATCCCGCGGGCAGCTCGGTCTGCAAGTCTTTCAAACTGTGAACGGCAATGTCTATCGATCCTTTAAGCAATTCGTTCTCAAGTTCCTTGGTGAATAATCCTTTATCGCCGATCTTGGATAAAGCCACATCTAAAATTTTATCGCCTTTGGTGTTTATAATTTTAATTTCAACCAAAAGATTTTTATTCTTTCTCTCAAGTTCCTTTTTTACAAACTTAGCCTGCCAGAGCGCGAGCTCGCTTCCTCTTGAACCGATTACTAGTTTAGCTTTTTTCAATTTTATCCTCTGGATTATTTTTGCCGCCGTTTTCTTCTTTGCCATTGGTGGGTGCATCACTCAAATTAAAAAGCTCGCGGAGAGTAACTGTATTTTCAACAACTTTTTTTTCATCGGAGCCGGATTCAGCATACTGTCTTAATTTAACCGTGGGGTTGTGAAGCAGTCTGCCGATCATTCTACGCGTCATGTCTTCAATCTTAACAAAGTCTTCTTCGCTTACTTTGTTTTTTATTTTCTCAAGTTCATCGCTTCTTATCTCGTCAAAGAAAGAGCGCATCGATTTTATAGTCGGCACTACATCAAGAGCATTATACCATCCGAAGAAATTGACCATTTCTTCCATAACAATCTTTTCGATTACCGGCACCTGGTCTTTTCTCTTCTGCATATTTTGATCGACGATAATTTTAAGCGAATCCATATCGTGGTAAAAAACGCTGTCCAACTTTCCTACTTCCGGATCGATATCCCGTGGGACGGCAATATCCATCAGAACGATCGGCGCTCCTCTTCTCTTTTTCAGAGCGGATTTTATATCATCCAGCTTGATAATCGTGTTTTCTGCACTGGTGGCGCTTATAACAATATCAAAATTATGAAGATGCTCTTTCAAAAATTGGAACGGCACTATTTCGCCGTGAATTTTTTCAGCCAACCTCTCGGCTCGTTCAATGGTTCTGTTTGAAATAGAAATTTTTCCAACACTCTTATCGCGCAGATGAATTGCCGCAAGCTCACCGGTTTCACCGGCTCCAATTACCAGCGCGGATTTTTTATCAAGGTTAGCAAAAATCTTTTCCACTACCTGCACTGCTGCGTAACTTACCGTAACGGCGCCTTCGCCTATTGATGTTTCTTTAATTGCTCGCTTACCAACCTTAACGGCAGCATCAAATACTCTTCTTAATACAGTCCCTGTAAAATCTATATCTTCGGAAATTTCAAAGGCCTCTTTTACTTGTCCGAGTATCTGGCTGTCTCCCATTACCATCGAATCAATTCCGGCGGCTACTGCAAATAAATGTTTTACTGCGCCGCAAGAAAAGTAACGGGAGAAATGTTCCGGCCTGATTCCTTCTACCGGTTTAAATTTGGTTAGAACTTCGATTACCGGAGTGATGTTTATAGAATCATCAATCGGATAGCCGAAAATCTCTGTGCGGTTGCAAGTTGAGATAACCACCCCTTCGGAAAAATAATTTTCTTTAAGGCGGGGAATAAGTTCTATAATCTCGTCTCTGTTCAGGTGAAGCGCTTCCCGAAGTTCAATGGGCGAAGTTTTATGATTTATAGAGATACCAACTAAATTCATTTTTATATTTCTTAATAAAACGAATGAAACGTCTTAGCCAATGTGTTCGTAACTATCAAGGATGAAATTGCAACGATGAATCCGATGATCGAAAATAATATTGCCTTCTTACCGTATAAGTTTCCGAATAACTTGCTTGCGATCCCGATTCCGTAAACCAGCCAGACGAAAATTGTCCCGATTAATTTCGGGTCGAAGTAGCTGAAATTCGGGAACGCTTTCGGAAGCCAGAGTATTCCGATTATCATTGCAACTGTTAGAAGTACAAATCCGATTACTGCGGAATAGAAACTCAGCTTCTCAAGAATTTCCAAGCTGGGCAAACGATTGAACACTAATCCGAATTTATTCGCTTTAAGATTTTTATACAAAAGCATGAAAAGCAATCCGTATACCGCCGAAATTGTTATACCGGAATATCCCAGCAGCGCGTTTATTACATGCAGTCCAAGCAAACGGTTTCTCAAAACCTCAGGCACAACATAATTATGCTGTATGAACAGCGATGAGATAATTTGAAATACGAGCGAGAAAAAAATAATAAACGCTCCTGTTCCGCGAATATCAGTGAGAAGTTCCAGTACGAAATACGAAAAAGCAATCGACGCCGCAATAATCGAAAAAATTTCGAACTTACTCGTAATCGGCGGGTGATCGAACTCCATTGTCCTGGCGATTAGATAATAGACATGAAACAGCAGCGTAACAAATAATATAATCCTTTTCGAATTGCTTAACGGCTGCTTCTCGTTAAAAAAATCGTAAAGGTAAACCGCGAAGACAACAAAGTACAATAACGGCAGTAATGTATTAACTATTGATATTGACTCCTGCATGGGATCCGTCATTAATTAGCAAAAATTAAACGAATATTGTGCCACAATGGTTCTTTTACTAAAGCAAAATTATGAAAATTATGGGCGAAAAGCAGAGGAAGAATATAACCCTCCAAATCATTCCATTTTGCATCCTAGCCGGGCGTAACTAGTTGCGAAATTGAATAAAAAGGCGGCTGTTAAGCCGCCTCAACTATATTCTTTTCTTAAAACTGTTTTTACTTCCCATGCCAGAAAAATGATTTTGTAGCATCGAAATATGAGAACCCTACGGCAAACGCTTCCTGTCCATCATACCATATTTCCCATACCCAATTGATCTTACCCCTAAAAAGGCAACAAAAAGTTAAGCAACTTTTTTATTAATTATTCCATTATTTATTTCTTCAAACTCCACCGGCGATAAATAACCGAT
>JAKAHQ010000258.1 GCA_021814855.1 Bacteroidota bacterium
ACATCACGCCGTTGAAAAAAACATCCGAATGATAAACGGAAGTGGAGCTTGTCTGAAGCTTATCGCCGTTATACAGAAAACTGGTTTCAACGCGGCTTAAGCGCAATTCTGTCCAGCTTGCGGGGTCAGATCGGAAAGATATTGCTGATCGCTTAAAGCAAAACCCAAACCACCCATTGCAAATCTCCTTGACGAAAATGACTGGCGCAAATCGCCAATGCCGTAACGGGTATAAAGGGATCCTCCGCTGGCAAATATTGGAAGCGATGAAAGCAATAATAAAAATAAAATTTTTGTTGGCTTCATATATTTAATTCTTTGACGTGAAGTATAAATCTAGTTTAGGACGTAAAGCTTTGTCGGCATATCTGCTTCCGTAAAAAACTTGCCGTGCTGCCGATGCATTTTCATTATAAAGGTAAAATGTCATTCCCTCGTTGGGATAACTTGAATCATGCTTAATCCATTTTTGGACCATCCATGTAATGTCCCCGGAAAAAGCCGAACCGCTGCGGTATAAAATACTCGACTTGGTGCTGTCGCTGTTAAACGTTTTTAAGGTGCTATCCGCAAGAACATTTACAAGGAGAGTATCGGAAGCGACCGATCCGTTGGTGGAACTATTAGCATCATAATTTAAAGTCAAGACTGCTTTATTAATTATAATGTTCGACGGAATTGTTGAAAGATCAAAAAACAGGAAACCGCGGATTGCGTAAGATCCTTCCAAATAAATTCTGTCGTTGCTAACCGGCAAGGCACTTTTCTCCATAATATGCGAATCCATCCAAGGAATCACCTGGATCGAATCATCGGTTGCCCAATTAGCATTATGTATTATTACATGCAGCTGCGAAATTTTTTTGGCAGAATCGGAAGTGGACGCTTTAAACCCGAGATATCTTCCCGTTGCAGCGGTGGGTTTGAAAATAAGTCCGTAATTTTTCTTTGAGCCGGCAACTGTGCTGTCGTATGTGACCCATTCTTTTACTACATCCGGATTCAGTTCGGCAATAATTGAATCCTTGGTTGTAACGCCGGGCTGCGGAGTGTTTAACAAAACATTCGTTTGATCATATTGCAAAGCATTCAAACTGTCTCTATTAAATTCCAGCAAACCCCAGTCGCTTCTTATTTGATATGCGGTAAAACCAAAAGGTTTTGTTGTATCACCGAGAGAGTAGCTCGGCTTCATTGTAATCCACGCTTTTGTAATAGCAGCCTGCCCGTTCTTAATATAGGTAAGAGTAGTATCCGGCACATAAACGCTGAAACGGTATAATAAATCCGCGCTTGAATATTCATTTTTGCCAAGCAGCACTCTGTTTGCAATACCCAGTGCAATTTGTTTTTCATAAAACGAAGAACTCTGAGATAAATTTAATGAATCCGAATTAGTATGCCGGGCATTAATTAAATCTTCATTGGGAATAAGACTTTGAGGCGCAGTCGGAGGCGGTTGATTACAATATGTGAAAATTAAAACCGAACCCAGTACCAGAAATAAGTATTGCAAAAATCTAATCAATTAACTCCTCCGGATAAATCTTTAAGTATGAAATTGCAAGCCTCTTTGAAATTAGCGGCTACAAAATTGGGCTTTTTTCCCAGATTAAGCAAGGTAGAAATTTCTTTTTCGATATTCTCGCCGTGTAAAAGAATAGTCTTAACTCCTGCATTCAATCCGCTTTCAATATCGCTGGCTTTATCACCAATCATGTAAGAATTTTGAAGATCAAGGTTGTGCTCTTCAGATGCTTGAACAATCATAAATGGAGAAGGTTTCCTACAATTTGTTTTTTCCGGCGGGTCAAAATCCGGGTGGTATGGACAATAATAAAAGTAATCCACCCCGGCGTTTTCTGCCGAAAGAAGTTCATTCACCCTAAGGTTAACGGCTTCGACATCCGAATGCGTCATTAAGCCCTTGGAAATTCCAGCTTGATTTGAAACAACAATGATCTTAAAACCGAACTCATGTTTCAAAGCGCGGATTCCCTCGGCCACACCTGGAAGTATTACTATTTGGGAGGGATCTTTAATATATCCGGGATCGAAATTGATTGTCCCGTCACGATCTAAAAATAAAGCACGCTGAGACATTTACTAATCTGTCAACTTTTTGTACAGGTCGACGTATTTTTTCGACGAGTTAAGCCAGGAAAAATTTTCCTTCATACCGTTGCGCATAATTGAATGCCACATCTCGCGGTTGGAAGAAAATATCTTAACAGCGTTTTTAATTTCCGCCATCATTTCCTTAGCGTTGTATTTTTTGAAAACAAAACCGTTGCCTGTCTTTGTTTTGGGATTAAACAGTTTAACGGTATCGGCTAAACCGCCTGTCTGACGGACAATCGGCACGGTTCCGTACATCAGGCTGTACATCTGGTTTAAGCCGCACGGCTCAAACTTGGATGGCATTAGGAACATATCGCAGCCGGCCTCGATCAGGTGAGCGAGTTCATCGTCAAACCCGATATAACAAGAAAACTTATTATGATATTTTGTGGCTGCAGCTTTAAATACTTTGTGATACTTCTTATCCCCAGTACCCAAAAGGATAAAATGAATATCCATTTTCATTAATTCCGGCAGCGCCTTTTCCAGCAGGTCCATTCCTTTGTTATCGAGCAGACGGGTAATCATTCCTATTACGGGAATATTTTCATTGTAAGTAAAATTGAAATTTTCAGCGAGCGCTTTTTTATTTTCTCTTTTGAGTTCTAAATTTTTTATTGAATATCTTTTCTCAATTTTTGTATCCCGTTCCGGATGCCAGATTGTGTCGTCGATGCCGTTAATGATTCCATATAAATCTTTTTTGCGCTTCTTAAGTATATCTTCCAAACCCATTCCGAGTTCTTTATCCTGACAAATTTCTTTAGCGTAGGTTTCGCTCACGGTGTTGATCATGTCGGAGTAAATTAAACCGCTTTTCAGAAAATTAACCTTGCCTTTGCGTAGTATTCCTTTTTCGCAGTCGAGCTCTGCAGGCAATCCCGTTTTGGCAAAAGTTGTCTTTGGAAAAATTCCCTGGAAACCAAGATTGTGAATTGTAAAAATTGTTTTGATGGATTTAAAGACAGGATCGCTTGCGTACATGGATTTGAGGTAAGCCGGTATCAATCCGGTTTGCCAATCGTTGCAATGAATAATATCAGGCGTCCATCCCAGTTTGTTAATTAACTCGAACACAGCACGGGAAAGAATTATAAATCTCTCGTCGTTATCAGGGTAATCTTCGCCCGTTAACGGATCTGCGTAAAGATTATGACGGCTGCCGTAATACTCAGGGTTATCCAGAAAATAAATTTGAACGCGGGTCTTTGGACCGATAAGGAAAGAAGATCTAAGCGAAAAAACTACTTCCTTTTCACCGATGTTTATTTTAAGGTCTTTGAGACGCACTACCTCGTGAATTTTGAATTTACGCTCGTCAATAGCGCCGTACTTGGGTA
The DNA here is from genome assembly GCA_021814855.1 of Bacteroidota bacterium. The sequence continues at coordinate 3,462 of JAKAHQ010000258.1, forward strand.
CAATTATGCGAACATGATGACCCATTTCCTGCAATTTTTGAGGAAGCGCTGACGATACATCGGCTAAACCGCCGGTCTTGATAAACGGGACAACTTCAGAAGTTGCGAATAAGATTTTGAGCTTTTTCCCAGAGGTCATTTAGATCGGTCCTCACATTTTTAACATGCAAAATTACGAAAATGTTGACGTCTATACAAAAATCTTTGCAATTTAGAGATGGTCTTTCTATATAATTGTTGAGTTAATAAAAAACGGCTTTAAACTGCTAATGAGAATTTTATACACTAATCCCAATCAAATTATAACTGTAGATACCTCGGGTAAAAATCTCAAGCGCGGTAAACAACTTGGAAATGTTAAACCGTTATCGGAACATGGAATTGTTGTGGAAGACGGTATTATAAAAGATTTGGTTCCTAACCCATCAATCTATATGAGTATGCTCTGTAAATACTGTTCAAGAAAATTAAAGAACATACAAGCTTTAAAAATACACCTAGGTAAAAAGCACGAGGCTGAAGTGATGAAGG
>JAKAHQ010000259.1 GCA_021814855.1 Bacteroidota bacterium
AATTTTTATGAACGGATTTAACAAGTTGAGATTTCGCGTCAACATCGGAATGGCATTGATTACACTTATTGGCCTCAACTGCTTTTGAGTGATATGGATTTGCCATCACCATACTCGTATGGCATTTGGAACAATATTCCTGAACTTTTAATTTGTTATCTGTTGGCGGTGTCTGAATCTCATGAGTGCCGTGGCATTTTTTACAATCCGGGGAATTTTTAACTTTTAATCTATGATGAATGTCATTTTTAACCAGATTGCCATAATCCTCATGACAGCTTTCACATTTAACTTTCTTCGCGTTTTTCTTATCGATGTGAGATTCATCTACAATATCCGAATGACAATCCTGGCAGCCTATTACATCATTATGAACTGACTTTTGAATTAAATTATCATGGCAATCCAGGCACTTAAAGTCCTGGGCGTTAGATGTTCCTGCATAGAGGAAAAAAAGTGGTAACGATAAAAACAGCCAGTGAAATTTCTTTGAAGATAAGATCATTAAAATGACTCCGTTAAATCTGATTCTATATAAGTTTTTCTGGAGTTACGCTAATAAGAAATTAACAAAATATGAATTACCAGAAAATTAAAATGTTATTCCAATTTAATTTGGAAATCATGTTCAAAAATCGTGCACAGTTTTATACACAGCTTCTTTATTATTCACCCGTAAAACAAACTTCTTTGGAATATTTTAGATCATTCCGCGGAATATTATCGAAAGTGGGAATAAGTTTCTAAAATATCAGATAAAAGACACTAATATCTTATCACAAGATATTCAGTTCCTCAGAATTTGTCAACCGAACAGAATAAAAGAGAAAGGATGCAACCTTTCTCTTTCGAACCGAATTCTTAAAAAATGCCGTTATCTTTTGAAAAACTCTGACGTAATTATATACCACTCTTTCTCGCCAAGATGTTCCAACTGACCCCAGTACATCTCGGTTCCTTCTTTAGCTGACCCTTCTGGCTTCAAAACAGATTTGATCTGCTTAACATATTTATCAATTTCTTCCTGGTAAAAACTTACTGCAGTATTTCCGATTTTAAGTTTTAAAAGTTCGCTGTCTAGTTTATCGGCATCAATAGTACAAATCCAATTCTTTTCATAAGTTGAATAATCCAGCGCTTCAAGATTATCGCCTAGATCATGATTTATTTTAGTTACGTGACCGCTGACGGGCGAATTAAATTGAATTGATTTGCTGCCTTGTTTTATGATGAACAGCGGCTGGCCTTTTACTATGTTCATACCAAGATTAGGAAATTCTATGTCGTCGATCTTGCCGATTAATTTTTTAGCGAAATCATCCAGACCAACTTTTGCAGAACCGTCCTGAGAAACGGCTGCCCAACAATGTCCTTCGGAAATAAATACTCCGCCGGGTATTGCGAACTCTCCGATATTCAATTTCTCGGATTCGCTAAGATGTGTAATGTGAACGCGCGGTTTAAGCTGTTTCTGAATTTTGTCTTGACGCTTAATAAGAGATTTGCCGGTAAATTCCAAAAGTTCATCTTCCGTAAACGGTTTTTGAACGTAATCCATAGCCCCGTATTTCATACACTCGACAGCGGTTTCTACGGTAGCATAACCTGTAATAATAATTACATCAATATCCGGGCGCAGCGACTTAACAGATTTGGCAACCTCCACACCGTCCATTTCCGGCATCTTCAAATCCGTAAAAAGAAAATCATAATGATGCGATTTGATTAAGCTCAACGCTTCCGGGCCGGAATTTACAGTATCGACCGAATAACCGTCGAGCACAAGAATTTTTCTGAAACTGTCCAATATTACGTCTTCGTCGTCAACGCAGAGTATTCTTGCTTTGGGATTCGGAACTTCGGCGCGTTTAAGCGATATTGCTTCCTTGCTTAAATCTGCAATTACGCTTTCTTTTAGAATAGACTCACGTTCCTTGCGGATTTTTTTCTCGTTGATCGTTTTTATTGCGAATCTAATTATGATATCGGCTATAATAAATATTATGACGGCTAAAATGAAAAGCGGCATAACTGTTCTCCTTGTTTTATAAAGCTTAATTTACTACCTATCCGAACTGCACGGGATAAGTAGTTTCATTTCATATTCTAGTTCAGTTGGAATTATTCTGTAAATCCACCCGTCGAAGTACGGATCTTTTTCCAACAACTCGGGTTCATTTAAAAGTTTTTCGTTCCTGTCGATGATTGATCCGCTGATAACGGCGCAAAGCTGGTGAACCAGTCCGTCTTCCGTATTAAATTTTACGGCCGGCGAGGCCTGGGTTAATGAGCTCTCTATATCCATCAACTCTACGGATTTAATTTGCTCTAAGGTTTTAATAAACATGTTTGTTGCCCCAATTAGAACCGAGCCGTCGAGTTCTTTATTCATCCAGCTTGAATAACCAAGACGTAAATACTTTGCCGGGCAAGGAACAATGATCACGGGTTCATTCTTATTTTTTTTATTTCTTATCAGCTCGCTGTACTTAATACCTCGATGGATGGCGCTTGTCATCTCGTCGATTGTAAAGGGCTTAGGTATAAAATCGATTGCGCCTGTGTAAAGAGATTTTACCGCGTTCTCAATAGTTGAATAACCGGTTGTCATTATCACCGGCGTATCGATATGCAGCGATTCAACCGCGGCAAGAAATTGGAATCCGTCCATTCCAGGAAGCATTATATCGCAAATTATTAAATCATAGCCGGAAGAATTTATTTTATCGAGGGCCGCGATAGCGTCGTTTGCGGAATCTACCGAAATGTCGTCCAGAGCAGCTATCTTGGAAAGAGATTGTATTACAACTTCCTCGTCGTCTATAATCAATATTTGATAATGCTTCTTCATAAAATATTCTTTGCTAAATCTCCCTGCGGAAGACGAATTGAAAAAATTGTTCCTACATTTATTTCACTTTGTACATGTATGGAGCCGTTGTGATTATCTATTATTCCCCAGATTACGGAAAGTCCCAAACCTGTACCGCGTTGACCTTTTGTGGAGAAAAACGGTTCGAAAATTTTGTTCAAATTTTCCGGCGGAATACCGCAGCCGGTATCGCTTACGTTTATCTCTACAAATTTTTTCTCGCCGGCTTTGTCTACGTAATCCCATTTTTGCCAATCATCTTTAAATGAAGCGCAGCCCTCGACAAAACCCATATTAGGTATTTGAATTTTGTAAACAGGCCCACCGCATTTTGGGCAAGCGCTGTTTTTATCGATCAAAGAAATATCGCAGGCAGGGCATGATAGAGAACTAATGTTGTTTTTCTCCATAGAAATTCCGAAATAGTTGCGCTTGCCGCCGTATAGCGGATCTAGGTGAACGAATCCTTCTGTTCCGTTCGATTTAATCTTGACTCGTAACGACGGCATTCCGCCGATTTTATGTTCGTGATCTATCAAGGTATGGGTCTTACCGCATACGGCATTTTTAATTTGTGTGTTTCCTCTCGGCGATAAACTCAACTGCGAGGTCTTTATGGTTAATTTGCCTCCGCTTTGATTCATCGCGTCTATGGCATTAACGAATAAGTTTAAGAAGACCTGCTGAATTTGATTTGCGTCCGCCGTTATCTTAGGAAGTGCTGTATCGAAATCCTTAATCAATTCTACCTTATTAAGCTTTAGCTGATTATTGATTACAGTTAAAGCCCTATTAATTATTTCGTTGATGTCAATCATGCTTTTCTTAGGGGTAGATTGACGCGCAAAGTCGAGTAATCCCTTAACAATTTCGCGGCTGCGCATTGTCTCGCGGACAATTACATTCAAGTCCTCCTGCATTTGAGGGTTGTCTTTTGTCCGCTTCAGAAGGAAGCTGCTGTATGTAAGAACGCCTGTAAGCGGATTATTGATTTCATGCGCAACGCCTGCTGCTAATTGACCGAGCGAGGCCATCTTTGTAGATTGATAGAGCTGTTGATTCGTCTCATCCAATTTCTTGGTCATGTTGTTGAACGATTTTCCAAGCGCGCCCAGTTCA
>JAKAHQ010000260.1 GCA_021814855.1 Bacteroidota bacterium
GATCCTGAACGCGTTATATCTCCGGGAAAATCATAACGAATATCGGCGCCGATGAGAGCATAGAGATGATCGCTCAGCAATGTATTTCCAGCCGCACGCAGAAGCAAACCTAATCCGGATGCCGAATAATTTTCCGTGCTCATTAATTTTTGCGTAAATGCAACGTATCTATAGCCAACGCCGCCGCCGAATTTAAATTGATAACCGTTCCCGGGAACGACGTAATAAGCCAGAACGCTGGGCCTGTGATGCACGTAAGAAATTTCCGAATTGCCGCCGCCAGTATTTGAAGAAATATTATATGAATCTATTTGAAGATTATATTCAACGCCGAGCGCAAAATTCGGCTTGATCAAATAATCGATTTCGGAACCGAAGGCCACGGCGCTCTTGAATGAAGCGACCTGGTTGCTTGCCAATGCATAATTAACATAATCTCGAAAGGATGGCGCGGATTTGAAATCCAGGCCCATCGATACATTAAAATTCCACTGGGCATTTATTTTACCTGCCGCCGATATCAAAAACAAAATCAATAATAATTTTTTCATTTGTCCGCCGGATTTACTTTAAATACCGAAAAGAAAGTTTCCTTGTTTAAGCCCTGCCGTTCCCTCTGTTTGTTCACAATATAAACGACAATGATTGTTGAAATAATAAATCCAATATAAGAAACAAAATGCGTTAGTATGGAATATGCAGCGCTGCTAATGTAATCGAAACCGTAAAGATGAGTAAGAACAAAAATCGAAATTATATGATAGGGACCCGTTCCCCCAGGCGTGGGAATCATTACGCCGAAAGAACTGATTGTCATTAATATAAACGCTAATTGAAAATTCACATTTCCCTTCGTCTGTAATCCTATTGTGAAAAAGCCGACATAAGCGTTTAGAGCGTAAAGTAAAATAATTATCGCCGTCCATACAAGAATAGCCAAAATGTTTTTAGTGCCGCGAATGCTGTTCAGTCCTTCCACAAGCGTATCGAAAATACCGCTGAGTCTTCCCGCAAGTCTCTTGCTGAATTTTTCGCATATTCTTACAAGAACACCGCTCACTTTTTCCTTAAATAAAATCAGTAATATTAAAAACAAAGTTGCCGCCGCAATAATAATTACTCCGATAATAATTGAGGCCTTAAGCCAAACAATCGCGTTCAATATATCGCCAGAATAAATATAAATGCCAATCAATGCGGCTATCAAAAATGCAGCGACGTCTATAATCCTTTCGACAACTATGGTGCCTATCACCGTAGACCGCGATATGCCTTCCCATCTTCCCAAAAATAATCCGCGGTATAATTCTCCAAGACGCGGTATGACGCAGCTAACACCGTAACCTACCATTACCGACCCGAAGAGATGAAAGAACGAAACATCCGGCTTGATGGATTTAAACATATACTTCCACCTTAAGGCGCGGGCAATGTGAGATGCCAAATAAACAAGTATATATAAAAATATTGCGGGGATAGATGAATTAAGTATGTAAGCAAACGACGCCTTTAGATCAATATTTCTAAAGGCAAAGAATAGAAATAACAACGTAATGAAAAACGGCAATGAGTAACCGACAATCTTTGTCAGGTGATTGTTTTTTTTATTTGAATTACCTGAGATCAATAACCTTTATTCCTTTTGGCGGATAATATATGAACTTGGAGTCGGGTAAATGTTGATCCGGTTTAAAATCGGAGAATTGAAAAGTATAATTTATGTCCCCGCGGTCAACTATTTCCATTTTCGAAATTAAACCATGCTTGCTAACCCAGATGTAGGCCAGCTTAAACTGCATCACATTATCTTTAGGGATAAGCTCGATAATTTGTTCGCCGGGATTAACGGGTTTATCTTTTACTACGCTAACATTACAATGCGGAGGATAATCGAAAATAAATTTTTCAAGCGAGAACGATGTAGGATCGTCTGCCATATTGCTTATAACAACCCTCTTAAACCGCCCGTCATAATTCCAGATAACTTTCCCGTCGCAAACGATGGTTTGGTTGTTTAACTCAACCACAAATTTGTTTTTTCTCTTGTAAAAAAATTTGCCGCTCATGCCGCCGGATTTTGATTCGTTAACCGAGCCTGAAGACTGAACAAAGCCGGCCGTAAAGTCGTCAATCGACTTAAATTTATTCTGCACCTTTCTCAACACGTCATTACCGGATTGAGCAAAGACGGCGGAAGAAATCAATATAAATGCTATAACAGTTTTCATAACGATCTTAGTATTGTTTCAAGTTGTTCTTCGCTTTCCACAATTACTTCGCGGGCTTTACTTCCTTCGGACGGCCCCACAATACCGGCTTGTTCAAGCTGGTCTACAATACGGGCTGCCCTGGAATACCCTAATTTTAATCTTCTCTGCAGCAAAGATACGGAACCTTGCTGATGTCTTACAATAACTCTTGCAGCTTCTTCGAACATCGGATCCAGGTCGTTTAAGAAATCGCCGGCGCCTTCTTTCTTCTTGTCGTACAACGACGGCAGAAAATATCTTTTTGAAAAACCTTTTTGCGCATAAATAAAATTGGTAATTCTTTCCACTTCATCGGTAGAAATAAACGCGTTCTGTATTCTAATCGGTTTAGGCATACCGCCGGGCAGAAAAAGCATATCTCCGCTGCCAAGCAATTGTTCGGCGCCGTTCATATCGAGAATCGTTCTCGAATCGATTTTGGTGGCTACCTGGTAAGCCATCCTCGCGCTAAAGTTTGCTTTAATTACTCCCGTTATAACATTTACTGACGGGCGCTGAGTAGCCAAAATCAAGTGGATGCCAACAGCTCTGGCAAGCTGGGCCAATCTCGCAATCGGTTCCTCAACTTCTTTACCCGAAGTTATCATCAAATCGGCTAATTCGTCGATGACAATAATTATGTACGGAAGTTTGTGGTGTTTCATCTCATCCGTATCTTTAGGGCGGGTTTTAGGATTTAAAACTTTTTTATTGTAATCGATAATATTTCTTACGCCGACTTTGGCAAGCTTATCGTACCGTTTTTCCATTTCATACTCAACTGCTTTAAGAGCGAGTAAAGCATTGGAAGGATTTGTAATAATTTCTTCTTCAAGGTCCGGCGAAACCGCAAGAAAATGTTTGCTTAATTTTTTGTAGAAAGACAATTCAATTTTCTTCGGATCGACAATTACAAATTTTACATCAGAAGGATGCTTGGCATAAATCAAGCTGTTAAGAATCATATTGATGCCGACACTCTTGCCGGATCCCGTTGAACCGGCTATAAGCATGTGAGGCATCTTGGCAAGGTCAGTAATGTAAACATCGCCTGCTATAGTTTTGCCGAGCGCGAGCGGCAGTTCCGCTTTTGTGTCTTTCAGTTTTGCAATTACGGAACGGGCTCTTACAATAGCGGCCTCCGCATTTGGTATTTCAACTCCGATAGCGCTTTTACCAGGAATCGGCGCGATGATTCTTATACCTCTTGCGGCTAATGCCAAAGCGATATCATGTTCCAAACTAACAATGCGGCTTATCTTAACGCCGGGCGCCGGAACAATTTCGTAAAGAGTAACGACGGGTCCTGGCGTAACTGTAATGTCTTCTATCTGAATATCGAAGAGAGATAATTTTTCTTTAAGCAGTTCGGCGTTTCTTTTTAATTCGCTTTCCTGAACTTTAACTCCTTCTTCTTCCGAAGGTACGAGTAAATCGAGTTTGGGAGGAATATATTCTAAGTTCTCATCCCATTGATCTGGCAAATTAGCTTCGGCTTCTTTATCCACGGCGGGAATTATTTCATCTTCAACTTTCTGTTTGGAGTCTGATTTTTTTAATTTTGATTTTTCCAAATTTTTTTCAATCGGCTGTTCCGCTATTTTTTCCGGTTCATCTTTCTTAACAATAGTAATCTTTGTCTCAGGCTCTTCGTTTTCCTCTTCTAATTCATCCTCATTTTTTAACAACGATTTTGCCTTACGTTCGCTTCTTAAACTTTTAATCTTGGCA
>JAKAHQ010000261.1 GCA_021814855.1 Bacteroidota bacterium
CTAATTCTAATAAATGGGTTATATTAAAATAGGATTAATACGTTCTTTTATATAATTAACTTATTAAATCTTTAAAAGATAAAAAAATATTCCAAGGAGGAATAAAATGTTACACCGATTAGTTTTGGTAGTACTTTTCGCTGTTGCGGCATATTTGGTTTTGCCAGATGCAATTCAAGCTCAAGCTTTTAGTTATGAAGGTGTTCAAGTCTGCGGTATGTGCCATAAGACTGAAAAATCCGGCAATCAATTAAAAGTTTGGGAAGGAAGCAAACACGCTCAGGCATATAAAGCTCTTCAAACAGCAGAAGCAAAGAAATTTTCTAAAGATCCAACAAAAGATGAAAAATGTTTGAAATGCCATACGACAGGTCATGGTGTTGCCGCCAACTTGAAAGGCGCAAAATTTAAAGTTGAAGACGGCGTTCAATGCGAAGCCTGCCATGGTCCGGGTTCTGCATACAAATCAATGGCAGTAATGAAAAACAAAGCCGACGCTCAAAAGAAAGGTTTGATGGTTCATGCCGATGTTGAAAAATTCTGCAAGACATGCCATAATTCCGAAAGCCCAACCTTCAAAGGTTTCGACTACAAAACAATGTGGGCAAAGATTGCGCATCCAACACCGAAAGGTTAATTCTTTATATAGGGCATAAAATGAAAAAAATATTTTTTTCTTTATTATTACTCAGCCTGCCGTTAATGATTTCTGCCCAGAATCTTAACGGCAGCATCTCTTCCTCCTTCTACACATTTGAAAGATTCGACACTTCCAAAACTTCGGATACTTTCATAAGAAATTATGAAACGGTAGCTCTTAATTTTAACTATCAAAAATTCTCGTTAAGAACAAGGGCTAATTTCGAATCCAATATCGGGAAGACATTAGACAGCGATCCGCGGCTGCGCTTCTATAATCTTTACTTTGAAGCGCGCGATATAGTTGACCTGTTCACCCTGAAACTAGGAAGACAGCCTCTTTATACTCCCGTTGCCGGCGGATTGTATGATGGTGCTAACCTGAAGTTTAAATATGAAAATGTGTCGTTAACAGGATATTACGGTGGGAATGTACCCGCTTACCAGAAGCTGGAAGTAACAAACGATTGGAAGAACGATTACGTTATCGGCGGCAAATTCGAAGTATTCTTCCTCGATCATTTTAATTTTAACATGGGCTACATAAACAAGAACTTTAAACCGGTAGATTATAATGCATTGAGATTGGACGCCAACCTCGATCCGGTCACAATTCTTATTATGGAAAAATCCAACCAATACAAATTGTTATCGGGAGGATTATCTTATTACCTACCGGGACTCTTGGATGTTAACACAAATTACGAATATGATTTAAATTTTGACGCTACGACTAAATTCGAAGTAAGCAGCAGAATTGAAGCTACGGATAAGCTTGGTGTTGATCTTTACTACAATTACAGAGAGCCGAAAATTGCATACAACTCAATTTTCTCGGTATTCAATTTCGGCAACACACAGGAATTTGAAGGCGGTGTGGATTACAAACTCAGCAAAGAATTTTCGCTCTTCGGAAAATTTGGTACAGTAAAGTACGAAGACGATAATTCCAGCCGGATTAATTTAGGAGTGAATACAAAATTCGGAAGCTTCAGTTACAGAAGAACATTCGGGTATTCCGGCGAACTTGACGGCATTTCATTCTACACGGCACGGTCGTTTGCAGACGGGTTTGTTACACCATCGGTAGGAATTTCCTTTACGAATTACAAACTTTCGAAAGACGATCCCGTCAACAATATTACATCGGTTCTTGCCGGCGTAAACCTAAGGCCCTGGAGTAATCTCTCTTTCGATCTGCAAGGTCAATATTTCAATAACAAAATTTACCAGAACGATTACAGAATTTTCTTTAGAATAAATCACTGGTTCAATACTAATTTCTAAAATATTATGAAGATAAAATATTTTTATTCAGTTCTTTCGCTGTGCTTAGTGTGTTTTCTTACAATCGCGGCAATTAATACCGGTGATACGGAAGTGCATCCGAAAACTAATAAGGACCTAATTAAGTTTTCTCACGCAGTTCATAAGGATGCTTTGGCATGTGCAGATTGTCATACGAAGGTTGCGGAAGCGACTTCTATGGATGCTAATCTGCTTCCCGATATGGCTACTTGCGGAACGTGTCATGATGTGAATGATGAAAAGAATTGCAAACAATGCCACTATGATAATGTATATGAGCCATTGATAAAGACAAAATCCGCCGTGCATTTCAATCATAAATCGCACATATCCGATCAGAAATTAGAATGTACGACTTGCCATAAAGGATTGGATTCTGTCGCCTATAGTTTCGAGTCGCCTAACGTAAAGCCGGAGATGTCTACATGTTACACTTGCCATAACGGTAAATCGGTTGCAAGCAACGCTTGCGAATCTTGTCATATATCTACCGCAAATTTAATTCCGGAAGATCATAAGCAGGTTTCGTTTTTAAAGAATCATAAATTTCACGCAACATCGGACAAATCAAATTGCCAGATGTGCCATGACGATAACTTTTGCGAGACATGTCACGCCTCAACTTCCGGTATTACAGAAAAGAATACAGCAAGAGATTTCTACGCTCCTTATTCCCCGCATAAATTTACGGATGGAACAAAGCTTCAGCAGATTACAAGGGTTCACGATTTGAATTATCAATACACGCACGGAATAGACGCAAAGGGAAAGACAAGCGAGTGCCAGACATGTCACCAGATAGAAACATTCTGCGTTGAATGTCACACATCCGCAGGCAAGGGCGATTTTGCAATGGAAGGAGTTACACCGCTTTCACATAGACAGCCGAATTTTGTCACAATCGGTGTTGGTACCGGCGGCGGAGAGCATGCAATTTTAGCTCGGAGAGATATTGAAAGTTGTTCGGAATGTCACGATTCTCAAGGAGCCGATCCAACATGTATTTTATGCCACGTAGATAACGACGGCATACAGGGAACGAATCCTAAAACGCACAGCATTGGTTATATGCACAGCCAGCACGGAGATTGGCATACAGACCAGGGTTCGGTTTGCTATACGTGTCATACAGATGCAAACGCTCATCCCGGCGGAATTAAAGGTGTCGGTTTCTGCGGTTATTGTCATAAATAAGCTTAGTGCTTATAAAAAAATTTAATTCTTGGAAAATTTATGAGATATAAAAAAATACTATTAGTCATAACAGTTGTACTCGGCGCCATTACGTATTCGTGCAGCGATATTCGGAACGATGTTACAACGCCGAGTAAGATTGGTGTTCACGGCGCAAGCGTGATGGATCAGGGTTCCACTTCCTTTCATGGTATAAAAGTAAAAGAGAGCGGATTGAACAGCTGCCGGCAATGTCATTCCGCAAATTTCAGCGGAGGTACTGCAGGCGTTAGCTGTGCTACAAGCAACTGTCATCCGGCAATCGATGTTCATCAAACCGGAATTAAGGATACAGCTTCAGCAAACTTTCATGGAAAATTTATCGCGGCTAATAATTGGAATCTTCAATTATGTTCTTCATGTCATGGTAAAGATTACGCCGGCGGAATTGCGAGTCCTTCATGCAAAACATGCCATACCAGTTCTGCCGGACCGGAAGCGTGCAATACATGTCACGGTGATTTCAACAATCCAAGTGTTATTGCACCGCCGAAAGACGCAGATAGAAGTTCGAACACAAACGATCCGGGTGTAGGCGCTCATACAACACATCTTTACAACGTGAAGATAGCTCCCAATAATGTCGCTTGTACAGAATGCCATGTGATTCCTCAGAGCTACAGCTCACCGGGGCACATTAATCCCGACGGAAAAGCCAAATTAGTTTTCGGAACAATTGCGAATTCCGGAGTATCAAACGCATCGTACGATTATACAACAAACAAATGCTCTAACACATACTGCCACGGCAACTTTGCTTTCTCAAAGTCGTCATCTCAATATCCTTACTTCTATAC
>JAKAHQ010000262.1:0-996 GCA_021814855.1 Bacteroidota bacterium
TAAAGTTGACCGCGATATTGTTTACAGCTTATGCCAGTACGGTATGGGAAAAGTTTGGGAATGGGGAAATGAAGTCGGCGGAAATCTATGGAGAACTACCGGCGACATAACGGATACATGGCAGAGTTTAAGCTCAATAGGATTTAACCAAGTTGAGAATGCGAAGTATTCCAAACCCGGAAATTGGAACGACCCTGATATGCTGGTTGTTGGTTGGGTTGGCTGGGGAACAAATTTGCATCGAACTAAATTAACGCCGGACGAGCAGTACACGCATATTAGTTTATGGTGTTTGCTGTCGGCCCCGCTGCTAATCGGCTGTGATCTGGAACGGCTTGATGATTTTACTCTAAACCTTTTAACAAACGATGAAGTGCTGGCTCTGGATCAGGACCCGCTCGGGAAGCAGGCTATACCGGTTGTCAAGGATGGGGAAGTTCAAGTCTGGGTAAAAAACCTTGAGGATGGAAAAATTGCGGTTGGAATTTTTAATCTTGGAAATGATTCTAAAAAATATTCTCTCGATCTCCGAAAAATTGGTTCCACCTCTAAAGTGAAGATTCGTGATTTGTGGCGTCAGAAAAATCTTGGCTTATTCTCGGAAAGATTCACAACCGAAATTCCTTCGCATGGAGTGAGATTGATTAAAATTCTGTAATCCATTTTGACGAAGCATAAAAAAAACTATAAACATAGACCCGGGCGCTTAGAACATTCTGCCTTATTGATGAAGACTGATTTGGGAGCCGGTTTATCAAGTAAGAAATTATGGTTTGGATTTTTAATTATTGCCGCGACGATGCGCTCCATATCGTGCGCTTCTTATTATGTAAATGAAATCGGGTATACGACACCAGGAAATAACATCGTTACTTTTGAAATTCGGAGCGACATTACAAACTTGGGAGTTTACTTTTGTTCTTTCCAAACGGGTAATGGTTACACTGCTGACAAGATGAATCTGTTAGAGTAAAAGACCGGGTTGTTTATCAATTT
>JAKAHQ010000262.1:1006-3961 GCA_021814855.1 Bacteroidota bacterium
AGCCGACAATCTACGATGCTAAGTTTTTTAAAAATGCAAAATTGATTTTATTCATGCTTTTTTCGCCGTAAATTTGTTCAGTCACGGGCATAATATTTGCCTTTTTAATGTATTTAAAAATCTTTTCGAGGAGAATTAAATGGCCGCATCCGGACCAACTGTATCGAATGTAAAAACCTCTAACGGACAAAATAATTACTCGTTTGCACTCACCGTTCTAACATCTTTATTTTTTATGTGGGGTTTCATCACCTGCCTGAACGATATTCTTATCCCGCATTTAAAATCGGTATTCACTTTAAATTATACGCAGGTAATGTTAATTCAATTCAGTTTCTTCACCGCATACGCTATAATTTCTTTGCCTTCAGGAATTCTGGTTGAAAAAGTCGGATATAAAACCGGTATAGTTATAGGGTTAATCACAGCCGGTATTGGCTGTTTGTTGTTTTACCCTGCTGCGGGGTATCAATCGTATGTTATGTTTTTAGTGGCGTTGTTCATTTTAGCATCAGGTATTACTTTGCTTCAGGTGGCGGCAAATCCTTACGTTGCCATTTTAGGAAAACCCGAAACAGCATCGAGCAGATTAAATCTTACTCAAGCTTTTAATTCTCTCGGCACAACTATAGCACCTTATTTCGGTTCGTTGATTATACTTTCCCTGGCTGTTAAGACAGTTGAAGAATTAAAAATGATGAAGACGGAAGATATTACCGCATACAAATTAGCCGAAGCAAGCGCTGTTCAGGTCCCTTATCTTGGCCTTGCAGCCGCCTTGTTTGTAATAGCCGCCTTGTTCGCGGTAATTAAACTTCCCAAAATCGAGGCCTCGGAAATTTCCGCAAGCGGCGACGGCGGAAAAAATTATCATGATATGCATGACAGCGCCTGGGGGTATCGTCATTTAGTTCTTGGCGCCATAGGAATATTTGTGTACGTAGGCGGCGAAGTTTCTATCGGTAGTTTTTTGGTTAACTACATTAGCCAGCCGTTTATTCTTGGAGTCAAAGAGGCCGAAGCCGCTAAATACGTTGCCCTCTACTGGGGCGGTGCAATGGTCGGCAGATTTTTCGGTTCCATATTACTTTCGGATATGAGTAAATCCAAAAAGAAAAATATATTTATTGGACTTATCTTTCTTCTTGCGGTAGTACTGGCATCTATTATAAGTAAGGAATATCAAAACCTGGCTTCGTTCTCAATCGGCGGCTTTAATAAAACTCTTACGTTCGTACTTTTTGTAGTTATAAATTTTGTCGCATTCAATTTAGGAAAAGCAAAACCAGGCAGAACTTTGGCAATACTTGCACTGTGCGCCGCTGTGCTGGTTGTAATTTCCATGATTACATTCGGGCATGTTGCAATGTGGACAATTCTTGCAGTTGGATTATTCAACTCAATTATGTTCCCGACAATTTTTACTCTCGCAATCGATGGGTTAGGCAAACATACCGGTCAGGCATCCGGAATATTATGCACCGCTATTGTAGGCGGCGCTATAATTCCTGTTGTACAGGGATTCTTCGCTGACAACATCGGCATTCATCACGCATTTTTCCTCCCGGTGCTTTGTTATATCTACATAGCTTATTACGGTTGGAAAGGTCACATACCGTCTTACAAAACGGCATAAGGTGTGGAAATGAATAAAAGAAAAGTCGCTTTAGGTATTGATGTCGGCGGTACGAACACTGCGTTTGGTTTTGTCGATTTTGAAGGGAAAATAATTTTTGAATCAACTATTCCCACCTGCTCGGAACAACCTGCGGAACAATTATTTGAAAGACTATTTGCCGAAGTGGGGACCTCATTTAGAAAATTTGAAAACGAATTTGAGCTGATAGGCGTCGGCATTGGAGCGCCGAACGCTAACTATTACAAAGGCACAGTTGAAATGCCGCCCAATTTAAATTGGGGCGTAGTAAATGTGCTGGATGTGATTAAAAAGTATTTGCCGCTTCCTTCCGCAATTACAAATGATGCTAACGCTGCGGCTATTGGCGAGATGATATTCGGCGCAGCCAAAGGAATGCAAGATTTTATAGTAATTACACTTGGTACGGGTTTAGGCAGCGGCATAGTTGTAAACGGACAGTTGGTTTACGGGGCCGATGGTTTTGCCGGCGAGATCGGTCATACAATTGTGGATCCTGACGGACGTGAATGTGGATGCGGAAGAAGAGGTTGTTTGGAAACCTATGCTTCGGCAAGCGGTATTCGCAGAACCGTTTATGAATTAATAGCTACGACAAATATTCCAAGCGAACTAAGAAGTATTAGTTTTAGCCAGCTTACTTCTAAAGATATTGCCGATGCGGCCAACAATGGCGATAAACTTGCACTGCTCGCTTTTGATTACACGGCAAAAGTGTTAGGACTTAAACTCGCCGATGCCGTGGCTCATCTGAGTCCGGAGGCAATTGTTCTTTTTGGCGGACTTGCCTTGGCAGGCGATCTTATTTTCAAACCAACCAAGCAGTACATGGAAAATTACATGCTCAATATCTTTAAGAATAAAGTCGAACTGATCCCGTCGGCAATCTCGGGTTCAAACGCGGCTGTACTTGGCGCCGCCGCGCTTATATGGAATGAGCTGAAAGAAAAATAATTTGATTCATAGTGTTAAACCGATTGCTTTGTGATTATAAATTTTTCTAATATCAATAGAGGGTTGAATAATGAAATACGGCTTTTTTGACGATAAGAACAAAGAGTATGTTATCACGAATGTTAGGACCCCGTACCCGTGGATTAATTACCTCGGCAGCGATAATTTCTTCTCGATAATTTCAAATACCAGCGGCGGTTACAGTTTTTATAAGGACGCATTGCTTAGACGAATTACCCGTTACCGCTACAACAATGTTCCCATCGACGACGGCGGAAAATATTTTTATATCAATGACGGAGGGGATGTATGGTCTCCCGGATGGAAACCTGTAAAAGCGGAAC
>JAKAHQ010000263.1 GCA_021814855.1 Bacteroidota bacterium
GTACTTACTCATTGGTTTTGGGCGATGGGGAAGTTGGGATCCGTGGCTTGGTATACCAGTAGAGTGGAGTCAAATTTCTGGAGCGAAAGCCGTTGTCGAATCGACGTTATTTGATATTAATGTAGAGCCGAGTCAGGGCTCCCACTTTTTTCATAATCTTACCAGTTTCAACGTAAGTTATTTTTCGATAACTTTTGACGGCGAGTTTAAAATTGATTGGGACTGGTTAGAACAACATAGCCCTGTCGAACAAATGGAATTTATTAGACATATAAAACTTGAGCAGCCGTTGATAATTAAAATCGACGGTAAAAAGGGTCGCGGAGTAATAAAAAAATGGTAAACGAACATAAACCAATAGATAAACTTGTTCTTGAACTCCAGGAACGGGCAAAAGAGCTAAGCTGTTTATACACTATAGAGGATAACCTTAACCGCTCCGATATTTCATTACGGCAGGCCTTTCATACGGTTATAAGCGCAATTCCGCCAGCTTTTCAGTATCCGAATATTTGTAAAGTAAAATTGGTTTACGGAGAAATTGTCTACCAGACAAACGATTTCGAAGAAACCAAATGGTTCATCTCTTCGGATATTATTGTTCAGGATAAGACGGTAGGGTACATATCCGTTTACTATACACAAGTTGTTCCCGTTTCCGCAATGGGGCCTTTTCATAAAGAAGAAAAAAAACTGCTCGATACAATTGCCGAGCGGCTTGGGCATTTTATCCTTCATCATAAACTAAAAAGTGTTTTTAATGAATTTAAAGCGGCGCGGGAGCAATTTGACGGAAAGAGGAAAGGCGAATGGCGCATTGTGCTTGATATGATTCGCAAGACCGATCCCAACCTTTTTATGAGCCTGCTGAGAAAACTTCTAAACCTTTTGTGCTGGAAAGGTGTTGAGGAAGCGGAAATGCTTTTAAAGCACGCCAACATTACACGTCGCGGTGAAGGTTACAAAGAAGATGCATCCCAGGAAGAAGATGAGAATAAACCGTTAAAGATTGCTAAGATCACAAATTACGATCAGTACGTCGATACGATTCTAAGATTAGCCGATGAAAATTTACCCGATGAAATTATTCTTGCGCGCATACAAAAATGGATTCAAGAAGATAAAAGTGGCGCGCTGATAAAAGTTGTCGAAAGCCAGGATACTTCGCTTTCCGAAATTGCCGATGCAATTAGAAAACACTATCACATGGCGCCCGAAAAATTTGAACTGCCACCGGAAACAATTAAGGGACTGCGCGTTTCTCTTCTACGAAGATTTTTTACCGAGCAACTGGAGTACATCAGCGTCGCAAAGGATTATGTTAAGCTTACCGATTTCTACAAATTAATTGACAAGATGATTTTTCCTCCGGGCAGCCATGGTAAACTTGGCGGTAAGAGCGCCGGAGTGTTTCTTGCCTCGCATATTCTGCAGAAAGAAGGAGAGAAAAACGAACTTCTAAGCAACATTAAAATTCCTAAAACCTGGTACATTACTTCCGACGGCGTTCTTCATTTCATGCAGCACAATAACTTAGAAGAAGTACTTGAACAGAAATACAAAGAAATTGATGAAGTCAGGATTGAATACCCGCACGTGGTTCAACTGTTTAAGAATTCCGAATTCCCGCCTGATATAGCCAAAGGTCTTTCTGTTGCGCTTGATGATTTGGGCAGCAGACCGCTGATAGTAAGAAGTTCAAGCTTGCTCGAAGATCAAATAGGCGCTGCATTTTCCGGCAAATATAAAAGTTTATTCCTTGCTAACCAGGGCAGCAAACATCAGCGCCTTGCCGCATTAATGGATGCGATTGCCGAAGTTTATGCTTCCACATTCAGTCCCGATCCAATTGAGTACCGGGCCGAGAGAGGTTTGCTCGATTTCCATGAAGAGATGGGTGTGATGATTCAAGAGGTAGTAGGTTCAATTGTGGGCAAGTATTTTATGCCTGCGTTTGCCGGCGTTGCATTCAGCAATAATGAATTCCGGTGGTCACAAAGAATTAAACGCGCGGACGGTTTAGTCAGAATTGTTCCGGGTCTCGGCACCCGTGCAGTTGATAGACTTAGCGACGATTATCCCATTCTTGTTTCTCCGGGTCAGCCGAACCTCAAGGTAAATATTTCGGTTGAAGAGATGCGGCGGTATTCACCCAAAAAGATTGATGTGATAAATTTAGAAACAAATGAATTCGAATCGATCTCCATTCTTCAACTGGTAGAAGAGTACGGGGATGAATTCCCGCTCTTTAACGAAATATTTTCGATTGTTGACGGTAATATGGTAAGACCGGCTTCGGCGCTGGATGTGTTCGATCATTCCAAAGAGTTTGTTGTCACTTTTGACGGATTGGTAACCAAAACAAATTTCCTAAAACAAATCGATACGATCTTAAAAACGCTTCAAGCTAAGATTCAAACGCCGGTCGATATTGAATTCGGATTTGACGGAAGGGATTTTTATTTACTCCAATGCCGCCCGCAAAGTTATTCCGGAGATTCCAACTGCGATGTTATACCTAAAGATATTCCGGAAGACAGAATTGTTTTTACGGCTAACAAATTTATTTCGAATGGAAGAGTTCCAGACATAACTCATATCGTTTATGTAGATCCTTTGAAGTATGCCGAAATTTCGGATCGGAACAAACTTTTGCAGATTGGAAGGGCGGTGGGCAAACTGAATAAGACACTTCCCAAAAGAAAATTTATTTTAATGGGACCAGGCAGATGGGGAAGCCGCGGCGATATCAAACTTGGCGTCAGCGTTACATACTCTGATATTAATAATTCGACAATGCTTGTTGAAATTGCCCGCAAGAAAGGTAATTACGTTCCGGATTTATCTTTCGGAACGCATTTCTTCCAGGACCTGGTTGAAGCAAACATACGTTATTTGCCGCTGTACCCAGACGATGCAGGAATAATTTTTAACGAAGCATTTTTCCACAACTCAAAAAATATTTTTGCAGATCTGGTGCATGAATTTGATCACCTGGAAGACATCATTAAAGTTATCGACGTGGCTTCCACTACAGGCGGAATGGTTTTGAAAATATTAATGAACGCCGATACGGAACAAGCGGTAGGTATGTTCGCAAATCCTTCTTCCACAGAAATTGTGCTTGAAAAGGAAGTAAGAGAAACTTTTGAATACCAGCCCAGTGATCACTGGCGCTGGCGAATGAAAATGGCAGAGAAAATTGCCGAAGAGCTCGAAGCCAATCGTTTCGGCGTAAAAGGAATTTACGTTTTCGGCAGCACTAAGAATGCGATATCGGGACCGGAGAGCGACATCGACTTAATTGTTCACATTGATAAATCGAAATGTAATCTTCGTGAGCTTTCTTTATGGTTTGAAGGATGGAGTTTGGCTTTGAGTCAGATGAATTTTCTGCGAACCGGCTATACATCCGAAGGATTGCTTGATGTACATTACGTAACAGATGAAGACATAGAAAAGAAAACTAGTTTTGCGGCAAAAATAGATGCCGTTACCGATTCCGCGAGAATGTTGAAAATGAAATCACTTAAATCAAATTAGGATACGTTTCGCTTCATCGAGGTTATTGGGATTAAATTTAATTATTGCCAGTTCCGGTCCGTCGTGCGCGGCGCCAAAGCAGTGCGTCTTCCCAACTTTATCTTTCCATTTACCGGTTAACCTTGCGGATTCATGAATATGACCGTGAAGACTTAACAACGGTTGACTATCTTCAATCCAATTTTTTATTGCTACGCTGCCAACGTGAACATCCAGCTGAACTCCGTCTATTTTTCTGCCGTCGAGACCGGCGCGGTCCAAACTTGTTTGATACGGCGGGGCGTGAAATAAGCAAATCGTTCTGCGAATGCTTTCTTTAGGAAAAAGCTTTTTCAAATCATCATCAATTGTTGAATATTTTTTTTCGTGTTCCGGAATTTCTATTGTGCGTTTGCCGTCAGATCGGAA
>JAKAHQ010000003.1 GCA_021814855.1 Bacteroidota bacterium
CGCGCAGCTGCTTCCGCGGTTTGCAAAGTTAACATCGATTCTGACGGCCGTCTTGCAATGACAGCAGCCGTTAGAAAGGTATTCAATGATAGTCCGGCCGAATTTGACCCGCGTAAATATTTGGGACCGGCAAGAGACGCATTGAAAGAACTTTACAAACATAAAATTGTGAATGTACTTGGAAGCGCAAACAAAGCATAAATTAGTATAAAGTAAAAACGTGAAATAAAAAAAGTAGGGGCGACTTTTTGTCGCTCCCCGCTCTTTAAAACAAAACCCGGAATCACTCCGGGTTTTTAGTAATTTCAATTTAATTCGAGTGCTAACGCGTCATCAAATAATCAGCAAGTTTGCCCAGCATTTTAACATCAAGATTGTTAAACGAAGGCATAACTACGTTTTTATACTGCGCGCGGTACTGTTCGAAGCGTTTATCACCGCTATATGATGAAGGATTACGTAAATAATTAATTAACGCGTCGCGCGTCCAATGTTCTTTTAAATTTGCAAGCGCCGGCGCAATTTGAGTTCCCTGCAAATCTTCGCCGTGACAGGAGATACACCCGACTTGTTGGGTCAAAGTTTTCCCGTCGGCATCGCCGCTGACTTGCGCGCTTTGATTCGACATCTGTCCCATCATCGGTGGCATTGATTCCTCTTCCTTACGAGTAAGCCGACCAAGCAAAAAGAGTAGCAAAAACAACCCTAAGAACGCGGCAATCCATTTTTGAGCATTAGTCATTACAATAAAAACCTTTCTTTCTAAAAATTAATTGTGCAAAGTTAGTATGATGCAGTCGGAATAACAAATTGTTGAGAGCTGATTCAATTTCCAATTTCTTTATCGTAGTATTCTTTGTATTTCTTCACCGTATTAAATATAGCCTGAGCAATTTCTTTTTGGCCGTTATTGCTTTTAAGATAGGCCTCGTCCTTTCGGTTGGAAAGAAAACCGGTTTCTATCAATACGCCGGGCATTGATGCGCCGACAAGGACATAGAATCCCGCCTGCTTAATTCCCAAAGAAGGAATTTCAACTTCCCGCTTCCAATCTTGATTTAACAGATCGGAAAACTTTTCGGAAAAGCGCATGTACTGCGAGTGCGCCATACTCACCAGAATAAAGTTCTCATCGGTTAGTTTTTGGTACCGATCGGGATTATCTTCATACTTTATAACGCTGTTCTCAAACTCCGCAATTTGTATTGCTTGCTTGGTTCTTCCAGGTCTAAGCAGGTAAACCTCGAAGCCCCTGTTCGCAATATCTTTTTCTTCGGTCGAATTGCAATGGATAGATATGAACAACTTACCGCCGTTTTCGTTTGCAATCTTTCCGCGTTTATACAGCTCGATAAATTCATCCGTCTTTCGTGTATAAATAACTTTCACACTTGGTAAATTTTTCTCGATTAATTTGCCAAGTTTAAGTGCTATTGCAAGATTAATATTCTTTTCCTTTACGCCTGTAACTCCAATTGCACCGGGATCTTTACCGCCATGTCCGGCATCAATAACCACGGCATCAAAGACCCATTTTGATTTGGCGGTTTCAACTTCCGGCGACGGCGTAAAAAGTTTATTATGAATTGTAATCAAGATATCGTCCGTGGCAGGATCCTGATATACGTCAGTTGACGAATATCCGCTTGTAAGAGAAACTTCTATCTGAACATTTTTTTTTGAGAGAACAACGTTTTTAATTTCTTTAATTAGCCCTGCAGGTTTTACTTTTTTAGCTAATCCGGGATCGACCGATACGTTGCTGAAGAAGAGATAAAGTACACCTTCGTTTACAGAATACCTGGGCGCCGAAATTTTTTTTCCGCAGCTTAATGTTAGAAGAGTGCCATTAGCTTTTTCTTCCACCGAAATTCCGTATACATCATATTTGCTGCGATTGTTTTTTAAAACGGTTCCCTCTGCACTTTCGATCTTAGATGGCGCTGCGGCTGTTTTGTTTGCAGTTGCTTTATCGGCGGCAATTTCTTCGCCGGTTATTTTTAGATTTTTATTATCCGCATCGTAAACAAGTTTCTTGCCGTAGCAACTGCTAAAATAATCAGTACAATAAATCAAGGGGATAAAAATATCGTCTTTGATCAGTAATGTTGATATCGGGAGCTGATAGACACTAAGTTTTTTATCTGATTTCCTGTTTATTATCACAAATTGATTCTTGGCGGTAAACTTCAAAGTATAATCTGCAAATTTTATTTCCAGCTTGCCTGTCTCTGCATTAAAATATTGATCCGCAGAGAGCAGACTTGCCAGTTCCTTAGCCGGGACAAAATCAATTCCATTTTTATTGATGAAGGAAAGGTTTTCTTTTCTATCGGCAAACTGGACGGATATTTTATATAACCGCTGAGCAAATGACGAGGAGGCAATAAGTATGATTATTAAAAAAACAAGTTTTATTTTCATTGAGCTGCTAACCGATGAAAGGAATCATGAAACCGCTTTTCTTTTTGTAGTTCAGAAATTTTTCGCCGAAGTGTTTTTTAAGTATTCTCTCTTCAAGCCGGGCCCTCATTATAAACAAAGGGACTTCAAATAAAACAACAACGGGCAACACAATATAACTTAGAAGCGCCAGCCCGACTCCAAAGTCGCTTAAAATTTGGCTTAGGTACTGCGGATGACGAATATATTTATAAATGCCGGCGGTATAAAGTTCATGTTCTTTTAACACTACAATATCCTGCGCATAATTTTTGCCCAATGATTTATAAGCGGCTACCTGCACCCACGAAAAAACCAGAAACAAGCCCAAACCAACTATGCGAACAGTAAAAAACTTGTTTTGCGGGTCGTCCGGTACAGTACCAATTTTAAAGACGCTTACAATTGTAAGGATCAAAATCAGCGCGGCAACGTTGGGAGGTGTTTTTTGCAGAAACGACACCGGCCTATCCGTAACCTTTGTAACCGAGGTCTTCAAACCTTTGCGGGCGCCGGAATAATTAGCGCTCATTGAGACGAAAAGATTTATAGCAATTATTATGTTAATCGGATCCATGGAAAACTTTTTGAAAAATTCGATTATAATATAAGAACTTTGATTTTAATTTGAAGCGGCACAAAATGAGCAACTAAATAGATTAAACATACTTTTTTAAAATCAATCCTTAATCGCTCAGCGCAAGAAAAAAATTTTTAAAAAATATACGAACGATTCTAAAAATAAGATGACATACATCTTGAAATTTTTTAGTTTATGCAAGGTACGAAAAGGAAATAGATGAATACCGGACAAACAATGCTCACAATTGTGGCTTTGATGCTGCTTACTTCGGTTATACTAACGACCAACCGAGGATTTCTTACCACAAACACAACGATGAGCGAGAATAGAATTGATATTCTTGGAATATCGGTGGCAAATTCGATAATGGAAGACGCTACCAACTTAGCGTTTGACGAAAATACCGTCGGCGCGGCAATCACCACACCTGCCGTTTTAACTCCAAGTTCAAGTCTTGGATTGGATGGGACTTATGAAACCAGAAACAATCCAAGTACATTTGATGATTTTGATGATTACAATTGTTACAAAACAAATCCAAAGCTGGATACTATTGCGGTTCCGGGGAGTACAACCAAAGTATATTTCTCAACTTACTGCCGTGTAGATTATGTAGACGGTAACAATCCAGATAATATATCAACTTCGCAGACATATCATAAACGATTAAGTTTACGCGTTTTCAGCCCTGGAATGACCGACACAATCAAGATGTCAACAGTCTACAGCTATTGGTATTTTAGGTAAAGGTGTGGTATGGGATACAGTACATTAATTGATATTATTGGCTCTACGATAATCGGCGGTCTCTTATTACTTATTTTATTACGGATGAACGCTACCGCCGTTCAGAATAACTACAACTACAGCGGAGAAAGAATCGTTCAGCAAAATATTGTAGAGGTTGTTTCCTTAATCGAGTATGATTTTCGAAAAATAGGATACTGCAATGATTGGACTAAAATTCCCGATGAAACTTTAGCGATTATAAAAGCAGACACGAGCAGTATATCTTTTCTCACAGATATTCCAACATCCAGCGATCCCTACGGCGACGGAGTGGTTGACACCCTTAAATATTATCTTGGACCAACATCGGAACTAACGGCAACTCCTAATCCGAATGATAGAATCCTTTACAGAGTGATAAACAACAATCCAGCAGCCGGTTCAAATTTGGGAGTTACTCAATTCAAACTTACTTATTTTGATGCAAACGGGAATAAGATTGTTAATATGCCGTCTAATCCTCCATTTGGAATTGCTTCGATTCAAGTGGATGTTGCAGTGGAAAATCCCGCTGCATACGGCGGCGATTACGGAACAGATAAAAAAGCTATATGGCGACAAATCCGATTAGCTTCAAGAAATTTCATGTTAAGATAAGGAAAAGATTATGGGCGGAAGAGCATCTTTATTTTTGGTATTAGGATTCAGCTTAATTTTCATGGTTGCCGGTAATTACTTTAATAATATGGCAACCGGCACTACTGACAATATGATTAAATATTACCAAAGTACCAAAGCACACAACATCGCTGCGAGCGGCGTTAATCTTATTGTCAATAAACTTTTTTTAGATGCCACCATTCCAGACCAAACTTTCAATTTTAATTTTGACGGCGGTACAGCAACCGGTGTATTGACTACAACAGACACATACCAAAATATAAAACGATTATTATGTACGGGAACATTTAACGGAACATCGACTACAATACGGATTATTTTTAAACCGAGTTTGTTTTCCAAGTATGCCTACTTTTCGAATAGTGAAGGCAGTAATATTTGGTGGACCTCCGGCGACACGGTCAAAGGACCCTTTCATACTAACAGCAGCCTGAATGTTTCAGGCCACCCCACATTTTTTGGAAGGGTAACAATTGGAGGGTCTATAAATAAATATAATAGTTCATCCAGCGCTAATTTTCTTGGTGGATTCCAGCAAGGAATCCAAATTGCAATTCCTAACAGCGGAGTTTCGAATGTTGCCACAATTGCCGCGCAAAACGGAGCGCAGTTTTCCAATAAAAGTCTTATTTATTTTGAATTCCGCAGAGACAGCGTACGATACAGATTCAGCACATCAGGTTCGGGCAGCACTTGGACGTACAATTTGGCTTCTACTTTTGCGCCTAACGGCGTCATCTACGCAAGTAATGCAGAGTTACATATCTCCGGAACAGTAAAAGGGCAATATACAATTGCTGCTTCCGGAACAAATTCAACCACTCAAGGAAATGTGTACCTTGATGGCGATATAGTTTATAATTCAGATCCAAGAACAAATCCAAATTCAACAGACATGCTGGGAATAGTTGCCCAAGAAAATGTATATGTTACCGACAATACCGCCAACAATACAAATGGAATAAACATAAACGCATCAATATATTGTCAAAGCGGTTCTTTCACTGCACAAAATTACAGCACCCGGCCTGCTGCAGGGTATATTAATCTTTATGGCGGAATAACACAGTACGTTAGGGGCCCGGTTGGAACCTTTACAACGGATTGGTATGGAAACTCATATATAAATCACGGTTTCAACAAGAATTATCAGTATGATAACAGATTACTTGTATCGTATCCTCCGGCATACCCCGGATGCGGTACCTTCGAAGTAGTATCGTGGTTTGAGTAAATTATTTTCGTATCAAATTTTCCAAAGCAGATTTCAATTCTGTAAAAATAAATTTATAGCCTGCCTGTTCTGTTCTTTTAGGAATTACTTTCGCGCCGCTTAATATCGCATCTGCCGCCTCGCCCAAAAAAAATTTTAAAACGAACCCAGGCACATTAATCAAAGATGGCCTGTTTGTTACAGAACCGAGTTTCTTGCAAAATTCTTTCATACGCACCGGGTTCGGAGAACCAGCGTTAAGCACACCATTAGCCCCCGCATTTTCCAACGCAAATAAAAAAATACCAACTACATCATCAATGTGAACCCATGGGAACCACTGATTACCGGAACCCAAGGGTCCGCCTACAAAGTATTTAAATGGAGGAATCATTTTAGCCAGCACGCCCTCGCTTTTGTCAAGAACCATTCCTATCCTAACATAAACCCTCCGGATATCGGACGGAAGTTTTATGGAAGACGATTCCCACATTTCAACTACATGAGCGAGAAAATCATTTCCCACCGCAGAATATTCATCGACTTCCTTTTCCGAGTTGCCGTAGTAACCGACAGCGGAAGCCGATATAAAAACTTTCGGTTTATTGACGGCATTGTTAATTGCATCAACCATGGAATGTGTAGTATCAACACGGCTTGAAATAATATTTTTTTTGTGGGTGTCGGTCCACCGTTTTGACATTATATTTTCACCCGCAAGATGAATCACCGCGTCTTTGTTTTCAAGAACATAATACCAATCTCTAGATTTCAGATTCCAATCTACGTATTCAGCTGCACCGGGAATAATTTGTTCAGCCCTTACGCTGTTAAGCGAGAGAACCGAAATTTTATAGCCACTCTCGATTAATCGAGCGGAAACTTTTTTTCCTATCATGCCGGTCGCGCCGGTTATAACAACTCTCTTCATTTCCTTCATTTATAATTCTAAACACGACAAAACAAATATAAGTTTTCAAAAAAATTTGTGGTACTTATTTATTGCTTTTTTGATTTTGAATTTAGTCTTATTTTTATAGCAGCCAACCATTCCTTTGTATAGTCGTCTAAAAGAGCAACCAATATGGAATCTTAATGTATAGATCAATGTTCTTTGCTTCGGTATTTTTTTTATCATTCGTCACAAACGCACAGCAAATAGTTTTAAAGGGAAAGGTGACAGATAAGGCAACATCGGCGGCACTCATTTATGCAAATATTAGAATACTCGAAACCACGGCGGGCACCACATCGAATATGGAAGGCGCTTACGAGCTTAAATTGAAACCGGGTTCTTACAAGTTCAGCGCTTCTTATATCGGATACAAATCCGATACTATTTCAGTAAACTTAAAATCGAACAAGAATTTAAATTTTGAGCTGGAGCCGATTCCGGTACACATGTCGGAAATAACCGTTTTCCCCGGAGAGAATCCGGCACTCGCAATTATTAGAAAAGCAATCGAAGCAAAGCACCTCCGAAATGACGAGTTGAATTCTTATGAATTTATGGCTTACACAAAAGGATCGGTAAAAAGCACCAAAGACTTTTCGACAAGGAATAACAGCGTAGGTCTCTCTATCGATAAAAATGATACAGCTAAATTAAAAATTACCGGCATTATTGAAAATGTAAGCAAAAGCTTTTTTAAGAAACCGAATCATTACAAAGAGGAAATTATTGCGAGGAAGCAAAGCGCAAACACGCCGGCTTCTATAAATGTTTTAACCGGCGGCAGAGTAATTCAGAATTTTTATACCGACGATATTCAATTTGTCGGGCGTCCGCTTATGAGTCCAATTGCCGATGAAGCCGTGGAATATTACGACTATTCGTTGAAAGACACGCTCGCGATGGATAAAAACAACGTCTTTAAAATTCACATTGAGCCGTTGAGAAAATCCGATCCGGGTTTTGTAGGCGATATTTTTATTGCTGATAATTCTTTTGCGCTTGTTAAGCTGGACTTAGGTCTTAACGACGCAGCTAACCCCGGGCATCTTTTTACTTCGATGCAGATTATTCAACAGTTTTCTCCTTTTGAATTGCCCGACCCGGGCAATAAATCCGTTTACATGCCCATCGACTACAGAATTTTTGCTTCCATTAATTTTCTCGGCATAGCAAGGTTCGGCTTCGAACTCAATACAATCTTTCACGATTACAAAATAAACATCCCGATTGACGACGATTATTTTAACATGGCTATAGTCAAAGTACTTCCGGATGCGGATAAAAAAGATTCTACTTTTTGGAAGACAACTCAGACCATTCCTAATTCAATAGAAGAGACCCAGGCTTATAAAAGAATCGACAGTTTAGAATCGATACCGAGAACTTTTTGGGATGATTTTTCATTTCTTTCTTCGTCGATAAGTCTTGGCGAAAATTATTCAATCACAGGCCCGTTAGGTCTATACTCATTCAACCGGGTGGAAGGGCACACATTAAACTTTGGAGTGGATGCCTCCGACCTCAACGAAAAAAGATTAAACAGCAACGTTGATTTCTCGTATGGGTTTGCCGATAAAAAATTAAAAGCCGATTTTTCTGCGAGATACTATCTTGGAGATTATCGAACCGCCTCAATATCATTTAACGCCTTCAACAAAACAAACAGTTTGTTTGAGGAATCAATTAAGTACAACAAGCTGACTTCTACGTTCACAAACCTTTTGGGCAAGTATGATTTTAGAGATTATTATTACTCCAGTGGATTCGAATTTAAAATACTCGACGAGGTATTCCCGGTGCTTCGGCTGGGCGCAGGATATCTAAACAGGACAGATAACAACGGCTTAGTCAATACGGATTTTTCTTTCTTCAACAAGGATAAAGTTTATAACGACAACAAACAGGTTTATGAATCAAGGATCAACGCGTTAACGGCCGAGTTCAGACTGGATTTTAGAAGTTATATAGAAGACGGATTTTTCAGAAGAAGAATGTCGCAAGGTAAATTTTTTGCAACAATCAATGGGGATGTTATTTGGAGTAATTCCGGAACTCTAAAAAGCGCCCTCGATTTTAGGATTTATAAGATAGACGTATTCGGAGCTTTTCCCAATTACAAATCATCCAGAATGAATTTCACTCTGACAGGCGTTTATTCCGACGGAGCGGTTCCCTATCAGATGATGTATGCATTGCCCGGCAATATAGAAAGTGTAAGTCAGACTTTTACAATGAGAACACTCCGAACCGGCGAAGTATTTGGCGATAGAGCCGCGGTCTTATCGATCCAGCAAAATTTCAACGACGATCTTTTCAGATTATTCGGGTTAACTTTTTTGAGCGATCTTCAGTTAATGCTTTCGGCGCATTTTAACGCGGCCCTTATCGAAATATCTCCGGTAAGCAAAACTATTTTACCAGGTCAGTTAAATAATCCTGCCGTAAATACGCTCAGGGAATTCAAGCATCCGTTTTATGAGCTCGGTTTTGGAATCGGGCACCCGTTATTTCCGCTGCGATTCGAATTTACCTGGAAGCTTAATTACTTCGGTACAAATAATTTTGTATTCGGAATTAACAGCGCCATACTGTAACCGCTGAGGCAGTTAAACCACAAGCAAAGTGCTACCGATTTAATGCTATTGCAGTGACAGTTAACTTTTAAACCGGATTACAAAGTTTGTACCCTTGTTTTTTTCGCTGTATACATTAATGGCCGCGCCGTTCAGTTCGCAATGTCTTTCCACTACCGCCAGACCAAGACCGGTGCCCTCGAATATTCGCGAGTAGCTAAGATCTTCCTGAGAAAACGCCTTAAACAAAAGCGGCAGATATTCCTGTTTGATTCCAATACCGGTATCGGAAATTTCGGCGGTTATTCTCTTATCCTCGTCGCGGAATAATTTCATAATCACGCTGCCGCCCGGCAAAGTATATTTAATAGCGTTATCGGTTAACTGGTTGAAAATCTGGTAAACGCCGTGTTTGTCTCCTATAATTGTAGCGTGCTCAAGTTCATTAACCAAAGAGAAGCTTATGTCTTTATCGAAAGCTTCATTTTGGAAATTACGGTAGACTTCCAAAAAAATATCGTTGACCAGGTCGATCTCTGACACATTAAAATCGTAGGAGCCGGTCCGCAGTTCGGCCATTTCGAGCAGAAGGCCGATTGTTCTTTGAATTCGCTTCCCCTCCTTTTCGATGATTTTAATATTGTCATTTAATTCATCCGGCGAGAGACGCGAATAATCCGTTTTCAATATTCGCGCAAAATTTAGTATGACATTTAACGGCGTTCTTATTTCGTGTGATATCATCGCAAGGAATTCGGTTTTAAGCTCTTCGGTTTTTCTTCTTTCAAAAGAAAGCTCAAGGGCGGTTTCCTCCGCTTCTTTTTTCTCGGTAATATCGTCCGCAATTCCTTCATAGTAAGTAAACGAGCCGTCGGGATTCTCAACTGCAGTTGCAGTTTCGCGCAGATACAAAAGAGTTCCGTCTTTTCGGATCCACTCGGATTCAAAATCCTTAACAAAACCATTCTTCAGCATGGAGGATTTGAAGTTCATTCTTTTTTCAACGTTGATTATACAGTAGTCTTCAAAGTTAAGCTGGTCAAATTCCTCAATTGAATTATAACCTAGAAGGTTAAGCATGTAATCGTTAATCCTCTTTATCCTGCCGTCAAAATAAATTTGGTAATAGCCAATGGAAGCGTTGTCGAAGATCTTGTAGATATAATCGCCCGACTTAAAAATTATTTGATCGCGCGGTTTCACACTTACCGATTCCTTGTTGCATGCGTACCTTCCAAGGTACTTATCGTCCTCGTTGTAAACAGGTTCGCACATATGAGTAATCCAGCGCACACCCCCGTTTTTGGTAATAATCCGAAATTCTTCCATGCAAAGACTATTTCCCTCATACTCGGTTCTAAAATGATTTTCGAGGCGAGGATAATCGTGAGGGTGAATTATTCTTTTCCAGAAATCCATTTCGTTTTGCATTTCGTCGCAATCGTAACCTGTAAGATATTTGCACGAGGGGGAAACGAAACTAATTTCGTTATTTGGATCGATCCAGTAAATCCAATCCGGAGAAAAATACGCTATGATTTTAAAGAGTTTATCCTCGCGAAGAACTGCTTTGCGAACAGCTTTCCTATCGGATAGACTAGTACCCTTGAACTCGGCTTGTTCATATTCAAATGCAGATAGTTCTACATTTCTTTTTCGAATTGTATTTGCCATAATAAAGCCCCTTTCTATGACAGTTATTTATTTATACTATAGAGGAATATTTAAAATAGGAGAGTGGAATTGAAAAACTTTATCTTTCCCTCCCAGCCAAGAAGGACTATTTTCAATTCCACTCAAGAGGGTGCATCGCGAACATACGGCGTATTTTGATTGTATTATACGTCAAAGATACGAGCGATAAAATATTGCGACCAACGATTAACCGGTCTAATTAGAGAGTTTTTTTATCTTGCTGCTTAGCCGTTGACTTGCCTCCAACTCTTCGTTGAAAGCTTTTACAATTATTCTATAGCGGTTGCTGCTTATCGGCTCCACCTTTTCAACATAATCAACATTGATTAGCGTTTGACGGTGAATTCTGACAAACTTCTCGTTTGGAAGTTTGTCTTCCCAGTATTTCATCGACTTCCGCAGAAAGAATCTTTTATTATCGGCTAAGAACAGCTGAGTGTAATCTTTAAGACTTTTAATTACAATGATTGAACTGACGAGGTAAAATCCCGGATTTTTTTTATCGCTGATAAAGATATGATCGTTATAACTTAGTGCCGTACCGCTGGGTGTCGGCTGAAAATCCGGCATATTATTTTTAGATTTTTCTAGAATTTCTTTTTTGTCTTCGTTTCTCTCAAAAAATTTAGCACGTTTTTTAACCTGGGTATTAATTGCCCCTATTAGCTCTTCGTGGGCAAATGGTTTTGTAATATAATCGTCGGCGCCTAAAATCATTCCGCGTCGTAAATCCTCCCGCAATGTTTTTGCCGTTAGGAAAATAAAAATGGGCATTAACTTTTCTTCCAGCTTCTTAATTTCCGTAAGCAGTTTGTAACCGCTGATATCGGGCAGCATAATATCGCAAATAACAATATCCGGATCGAATTCCATAATCGAGCTCAGTCCATTCTTACCGTTATAGGCAGCTTGTACTTCATAGCCGTTCTCTTTCAAAAGTAAAACAATATTTTCGGCCAGATCGATGTTGTCCTCAATTACAAGTATTTTTTTCATTGTCACATCAATATTTAATTGGGATTAAGATTTTAAATTCGGTCCCCTTATTTAGTTCGCTTATACACCCGATTTTTGCTCTATGAATTTTTCCTAAATTTTTTACGATTGACAGTCCCAGTCCCACGCCGGGTACTTGTGCAGCATTTTTTCCTCTAAAGAACGGTTGAAACAGTTTTTTCAAATCGGATTTGCCGATTCCCACTCCCTCATCCCTTACGGAAAATTCAATATACCTCTTTGCATTTCGAACGGACAGTCTTACTTCTCCGCCGTTAGGAGAAAATTTTATAGCGTTATGTATAAGATTAGTAAGAATTTGTTTTAAAATAAACTCATCGCAATAAATTGTTGTAAGATTAGGATCGATATGGCTGTTAATAAAATGAGTGTCTCCGATGTGGATAACAGCTTCTTCCAATAAATCGCTTATGAATTTTCTAATATCGGTTTTCCGTATACGGGGTTTCTGCTTTGAAGGATCATATTTGTAAATGGCGGTAATTTTGTCCACCGTTTCGGTTAGGTAATCCGACGATCTTTTTAACTTCTCCAAAATTTCTTGCTGGCGGAATGTATTTCCTTTTTGGATATAAAGCTCAAGCAGGTCGATGGAGCTGCGTATTGTTGAAAGAGGCGTACGCAGCTGGTGCGATGTAGCTGTAATAAATTCGGATTGCATACGCTTAAACTTTCGCTCATGCAAACCGGCCTTCTCCCTCTCCTTTAGTAGGGATATCTTGGAAGATTTACTTTTTGATTCGGTGAATTTCTTATTCACAAGTTTTTTTACTCCGCTCGCAGATATTTTTGTTAATATTTTCTTTCGCACCTTAAATATCTTTTACTCTTCGCCATGACCGTATTTCTTTTCGCCGGCTGTGACTTCCATCATAAGATGGTTTTGCTTTGGGGGCAGCGGGCACGTTGCAAATTTAGTAAAACTGCACGGGGGATTATATGCCTTGTTAAAATCCACGAACAATTTTCCTGTCGAGTCGGGCTTATCGGCATAAAGAAATCTTCCCGCGCCATATGTTTCTTTTCCGCTTGTCTTATCCGCAAAAATTATAAAGTATTTATTGCCTTCTTCCAGCGGATCGATTTTACAAGTAACGCCGTCCTTAACAAACACTATAGCATTTTTTACCAAGGCAGTATCAACCATACCAAGAATATTCGGGACAAGAATTTTTTTAGCCGGATTATACGGTTCCAAGTGAGCTTCGATTCTCCAGTCGGAATTAATCGGGTAAGTATCAATATCATCGAAAGATTTTAGCAACGGGCTGTCTAGATCGCGCAGTCTTACTCCGTACTTATCCCCTCGTTTAATAATAAACCAGCGAAGAGAACCGTATTGAAGAACCGTGGGATTATCCTGAGTGTCGTTTTTCAATTTCAGTTCCGAAACATTTTTACCGTTGCACGTAACATCGACACCGTTTTCTATTTTTACCGTGACTATAGAATCCGATAAATTAAAGACGCCAATTAAACCGGGGGCTTTACCTTCCGGAAAAATTACGTCATTGGTTTTATCGGTTCCAAATTTATTTTCTCCGCGCTTCAGCCAGTACAATCCGGCAAGGTTAAGCCAGCCGTTTTCCTTTTTCAAGTTCTCAATTCTTTTACGATGCCAATAGTTAATTTCTTTTATATATGCGGGAGATCCTTTTTCTTCATATGTCTTTGAACATGAAAAAAAGATTTGCGCGGCCAGCAGTGTTATGAAAAAAAGAAGCGCTTTCTTCATTGTCATAGCCTTTCAAATTATTACAATTGAACTTAATCATTATTAATCGTTGTTTCAAAAATAAGTTTAATTGCCGTTTTCAAATACCCGAATGGAAAATTATGAATCAAAAAACAAACGACCCCGGACTCGGTGAAAAATATTTAATCAATGCAACCAGGTTGATTAACCGCGACGGCTCATTCAACATAAAACGTTACGGAGCCGGTTTTCATCACAAAGACCTTTACCAGTTTTTAATAAATCTCACCTGGCCTAAATTTCTAACTGCAATTTTTACGTTTTATTTTATTTTCAATTTGATCTTTGCCGGAATATATATTCTAATCGGGACCAATTCGCTCGTCGGGGTTCATCACGAAAACAACATCGATTCTTTTACCGACACTTTCTTTTTCAGCATTCAAACATTTACAACCGTGGGTTACGGGCATATTGTGCCGGCAGGAATCGTTTCAAATTTAGCGGCTGCTATTGAAGCAATGACCGGATTACTTTCATTCGCTATTATCACAGGTCTTTTGTACGGAAGGTTTTCAAAACCTTCGGCAAGAATTCTTTTCAGCAATAACATTCTTGTAACCCGAACCGATTCCGGCAACGCGCTTATGTTCCGAATTGCAAATCAACGGAACACAAATCTTATGGAACTGGAAGCGAAAGTTTTATTTTCCTATATCGAAGGCGAATCCGGCTCGCAGTTAAGAAAATACAGCGATCTCAAACTCGAACGTTCGAGCGTATATTTTTTCCCCCTCAATTGGACTTTAGTGCACCCGATTGACGAGCAAAGTTTTCTTTACGGTAAAACTGCCGCGGAGCTTGAAAAAATGCGCGCGGAACTCTTGATACTCGTAAAAGGGTTCGATGATACCTTCAGCCAGGTTGTGCATTCCCGTTATTCATATAAGTACGATGAGATTATCTGGGGAGCAAAATTTGTGAGGCCGTATTCAACAGATGAAGCCGGCATTGTCAATTTTGATTTACGGGATATTCATAAGTACGAAACTTCCGCTATGTAATTATCAAGTTTATCTTTTGTTTTCGCACTCAAAATGTTTTTTGCTTGCATCAATCTTTCAGTCCTCATTGGATAAATTTCCATTGTTGTAGAACTTTAAATGCAAATTATGATAATTGGAACCCTCGAAATTTAGGAGACCTTAATTTTGTTAAGAGAAATTATTATATTTAAATGAAAATAGAATCGTTCAATAGAAAATCCTTTGGGGCATAATGCCTGGAAAGAGTAAAATCAATAACATAAAACAAGATAACCCGGTCAAAAAGAAAATATCTCACAAGAAGATTTCAGCGGCAAGTAAAAAAAATTCAATCGTTGAAAACCAGATTCTCTTCGAAAAGATTTTTCAAGAATCCGAAATGGGGGTTGTTGTTGTCAATCAGTCGTTAGAGATATTAAGAATAAACACGACTTTTCAGAAAATGCTGGGCTATTCCGAGGAAGAATTGCTTGGCATGAAGTCCACCGAGGTAACTCATCCTCACGACGTGAAAGTAGATCAGAAATTTTTAAAGGAATTGTTGGGCGGTAAACGTGATCAATATTCATTCAACAAAAGATTCATAACAAAGGCCGGTCAATTTGTATACAGCAAAGTAACCAGCTTTTTAATTAAGCTGCCCGGGCAAAGAAATAAAAAAATTTTATCATTGGTTGATGATTTAACTTCGCAGCGGCAGATTACAACCGAACTATTTTCAAATCAATATTTATTTACAGCCCTTTTGGATAATATACCCGACAGCATTTATTTCAAAGATTTAGACAGCAGGTTCATTAAAGTAAATAAAAAGAAAGCTCAGAATCACGGCATTAGCGATCCGACTGTATTCATCGGCAAATCTGATTTCGATTTCTTTTCCAAAGTACATGCAACAGACGCGTTTAACGATGAGCAACAGATTATCAAAACCGGTGAACCTCTGTTGGAAAAAGAAGAAAAAATTGAATGGCCGGACGGACACGTTGCCTGGGTTATAACTTCAAAAATTCCTTTCAAAGATGTAAGCGGTAAAATTATCGGAACTATTGGAATTACGCATGATATCACAATAAGAAAGCAGACTGAAGAGCAGCTTCGATTAGAGCGAATACTAATGAAAACGGTGTTCGATAATTTGCCCGACGCGATTTATTCCAAGGATTTAAATTACCGCAAAACATTTGCGAACAAATCCGACCTTAAAAACATGGGTTGTGAGCGGGAGGAAGACGCAATCGGCAAAACGGATTTCGATTTTTTCCCAAAAGAGGTTGCGGAAAAATTTTACGATGACGACAGAGCCGTAATTGATACCAGCCAGCCTGTAATCAACCGTGAAGAATTTTTCTTCGATATAAACAATAACGAAAGATGGCTGCTAACCTCGAAACTGCCGCTTCGCGACGAAGAAGGAAATATAACAGGTCTTGTGGGCATCGGTCACGATATAACTGAAAGAAAGAAATCCGAAAAAGCAAAAGAAGTTTTATTTCAAATTTCGGAAGCGGCTAATTCGGCATCCGATATGATGTCTCTCTACAAGCGCATTCATGAAATAATTCAATCGCTTATACCGGCAAAAAATCTTTACATCGCCCTTTACGATGAAAAAGAGAAGATGCTTTCGTTCCCGTATTTTGTTGATGAATTTGATCCTCCCATGCCGGCAAAAAAACTTGGAAAAGGTTTAACCGAATATGTGCTGATGACAGGCGAAGCAATTTTAGTCGACGCGAAAAAAGATTACGAGTTAAGAGAATCCGGTAAGGTTGAACTCATCGGAACTCCTCAGGCAATTTGGCTCGGCGTTCCGCTTAAACTTGTTGGCAAAACAATTGGAGTTTTGGTAGTTCAGGATTACGAAAATGAAAAAGCTTTCGGCGAAGATGAGATGCAACTTCTTACATTCGTAAGCGAACAAGTTGCCACCGCCATTGAAAGGAAGAAAAATTCCGATGCCATTAAAATGTATGCCGAAGAACTGAAACAGCTTAATCAAACAAAAGATAAATTTTTCTCCATCATCGCACACGATTTGAAAAATCCTTTTATCACAATCATGGGTTTTTCCGATCTCATCATTTCCGATTACAACGAACTTTCCGAGGATGAAAAATTATTCTATATCGAAGAGATGAAAAAGTCCGCCGAGCTTTCTCACAGTCTTCTTCAAAACTTACTGCAGTGGTCTAGGTCACAGACGGGAAGAATCGAATTCAATCCCCAAAGATTATCTATCCGCGATATAGTAGATGAAAATGTAGAACTGCTTAAAGTTACGGCACAGCGCAAGCAAATTACTTTTTCATGCAATCTGGAAAGCGCTCTGCACGTTTTTGCCGATGAAGATATGCTCAACACAATTTTACGAAACCTTCTTACAAACGCTTTAAAATTTACAAATAAGGACGGCGAGGTATGCGTCAACGCGGTTTCTAAAAACGGCATGGTTGAAATTAGCGTGCATGACAGCGGCGTTGGAATGGACGATAAAACACGAGACAGCATTTTCCGTTTGGATGTAAGTCACTCAACCCCGGGAACGGAGAATGAAACCGGCACCGGGCTCGGTTTGATTCTCTGTAAAGAATTTGTAGAGAAAAACGAAGGAAAGATTTACGTCGAGAGTATTCTTGGAAAAGGCAGCACATTCACATTTTCTTTACCGAGCGCCAATTAAAATACTTTGCTTGCCGGATTTGCAAAACCAGGATTTTGCCCCCTTAGTTTTATGCATTAAAGAATTATTGAATCTGCTTCCGCCCTTTTTGTAAAAGCCGCGACAAAACATTTTCATTTCCAATCCTGAATCAAAAAGGAAGTATCTTTTTTATATTTTTCGGTGGGAATTTACTATTCATGTTTAGCTCAAATTTCAAACTGAAGTTTTAAATATCCGTAACTCGAATTGTTTGAAATATCTCTTGTAACATTCTTCTGAACAATTTTTTTGAAGACAAGATCGAAAAAGAACTGGCGGATTGGCTCGTACCTTACATAGAAGGTAATGACGTTTGTGTTGATTCGCTCGCCGTCTAAGAAATTTATATCTATCGGATCTATACCATCGCGGTGGGCAACAAAGGCATCTCCTCCCGCATTAAAAACAAGATTGCCCTGCGAGTTGTACACATTTGCGCCGTGACGTATATGCTGGAAACTAAAACCAAGCCGTAATTTTTCGCTTACATTGTATGCCGCGTTCACGTAAATCTCATCCGAATTCGGACCAATGCTGTCGCCGAGAATCTGTCCCCATGATGTATAAGTATCCTCTTTATTTATATGAGAATAGACATAAGGACGAATTCGCGTATATTCAAAAATTAAAGAGAGATCATTAATCTTTAACGGAGAATACCAGAAGACACCAAGCTGGTAACCGGTTTTATTTATAAAGTTGGACAAGTCCTGTAAATTTCCAAAAGGATCGTCATCCATGAAGAATGTTCCCTGGAATTCAACATCTTTAAGAAAGTGAGTTTGCATATCAAACCAAAGCGTTCCGTTATCCCGATCTTGCAGAGACATCTCCTCGAACTTATAAAATGCAAACGGATTCATATAGGCGAGGTCTAAACCTCGGCTTTA
>JAKAHQ010000264.1 GCA_021814855.1 Bacteroidota bacterium
AAGACGATCCGGATGATCTGAACCAGCAAACTTGTATTGCCCGCGTTGCCGGCTATTGCCAACAACGCGGGTTTACTATTTAGAGTTGATTTTTTCCGTATAAAATGGTTAAATACGCCAACCCGCCAGAGGCGGGCAGGCCGCCGCCCCGCCAAAGGCGGGCAGGGGTGGTGAAATTGGTAGACCTGCCTGCCGGCAG
The DNA here is from genome assembly GCA_021814855.1 of Bacteroidota bacterium. Next base: position 200 of record JAKAHQ010000264.1, read on the forward strand.
GCAGGCACGCCAGACAGTACGGCGCAAATATATGGGCAAGTGGCGAAATTGGTACACGCGCATGCCTTAGGAGCATGTCCCTTCGGGGTTGAGGGTTCGAGTCCCTCCTTGCCCACCAAATTAGAGTCCCCGCCCGAACGTACCGTTCGGTACGGGCGGGTCTCCCGCGGCACAAAATGTATGCCCCAAAAACGTTTTATACTCGTTCATGGTTTTGCGAGCTCCCCGAAATTGTACTGGTTTCCTTGGCTTAAAAAGGAATTGGAAAAGCAGGGTCATCTCGTCGATGCGCCGCAAATGCCAAATCCGCTCCTGCCGAGGATAGAGGAGTGGGTTTTGTTTTTGTCAAAAATCGTCGGTATTCCTGACGAAAATACTTTTTTTATCGGGCATAGTATTGGTTGTCAGGCAATTATTAGATATTTGGAAACGCTTTCAGAAGGAACTAAAATCGGTGGCGCAATTTTTGTTGCGCCATTTATAGTATTGCATGATGTTGAAAAGGAAGTCGTTAAGCCCTGGGTAAATACGCCAATTGATTTCAAAAAAGTGAAAAAAATTTTGCCGAGTAGCACCGCAATATTTTCTGATGATGACCTACTTATACCCGACAAAAATAAGGAACTTTTTGAGCAGAAATTAGGCAGCAAAACAATTCTCCTGAAGGGCTATGACCATTTCGGATTGATACTAAAGTTTCCGTTTCTTTTGGACGAAGTTAATAAATCATTGTGACTTCCGATATAAAAAGTTTTGCCGCCGCGCTGAGTACTGATGCGCCGAAATTGGATTTGCACGGACGCGATCCGCACGAAATCCAAAATCAGATCGATCAGTTTTTGTACGCGCATTTTCTTAAAAAGGATTCCTATGTTGAAATTATTTATGGTATTGGCAAGGGCGTGCTCGGCAAAATCACCCTTGAATTTTTGGCCACTCATCCGCTTGTGGAAAAAGTTATAGACAAGGGAGCTAGTTGTATAGTATTATTATCAGGTCAAAATTAATTTTTAATTTATTATATGGGCTTCGCCACATATATTCTCATTCACTCGGAAATAAATTAAATCATTTAATTTATTTCACTCATTCATTTCGAATATGGCACTAACAACATTGACTCTCGAAGATTTATATTCTGAACTCAGCGATCTCGCGCGCGATCAAGGTATCGATAGTAAAGAATCGTGGGATGAGCTGATTGATGAAGTCGTCGAGGGTCACCTCGACCTCGGGGAACTCGATCTGGAGCAAGACATTGAAGGCATGAAGGAGCTTCTCCGGGCGCGTTGGGACGCTTTCAAGAAAGAAAGCGCCGTCGCGAAGGCCGAGGAAGACGAAGTAATTGAGGAAACGACCGTTTTGGTAGAGCCAAAGGAAGCCGATGAAGATATGGACGATTTGAAGTCGGAAGAGGAGGATTATTAATCAGACGGTGTATAGTCTCTGAGAGCGACCACAACTTTTAATTTTTGTATATAGTTTTGGTCGCTTTTTTATTTTGGCTTTTTGCACCAGACCGGATTTTGGCATATAATAGTTATTGTTAATTAGTACGTTTTGCCGAATATAGATAAAATCAAGTTTATGTCATTAGTTACGATTTCAGAAGCTTCAAAATGGGCATCGAATTTTCTTGAAAAGGATGTATTATCGACGAATATCTCATATCTTGTTCAATACGGAAAAGTTAAAAAACATGGGGTGAACGGTTCAACAATGGTTGATTTGAACGATTTAAAGAAATATTATAATTCTTACAATGGTAGAAGGGAAATAAGTTGGAAAAAAAATCTAGGCGACGATTTAAACTGGACACTTTCTTTTGATAATCTGCGTGAAAAGGATACCACGAAGCATGTCCACAGACTTCACCCATACAAAGGAAAATACATCCCGCAACTTGTCGAATATTTTATTGATAATCATACGGACGATTTTAAGAAAGAGGCTTATTTCAAGACCGGCGACATTATTCTTGATCCGTTTTTAGGTTCTGGGACCACGATAATTCAATCGTTAGAAATGGGAATACATTCTGTTGGGATAGATGTGTCTGAATTTAATTGCATGATCGCAAGTTGTAAGGCTACCCATTATGACAATGAATATCTACGAAAAGCTATCGATAAAATGCTCAATTCTTTAGATACGTTTGAGCATGATAACAAAATTCAAGAATTCGATAATGAACTTTTAGCCGAACTCGCGAAGTTTAATGGTGTATATTTCCCAGGGTATGATTTTAAATACAAGGTCAATCAAGGAAGTTTTAATGAAAATAAATTTGCCACAGTAAAGGAAAAAGAATTTTTACCAACTTATCAGAAATTACTAAATAAATACTCGATTAAGCTTAGACAAGATAAGTCTAGCTCGTTCCTTGATGTTTGGTTTATGGATTATGTACGGCAAGAGATAGAACGGGTGTTCCAAACAATTAAGAAGGAAAAAGACATTAAAATTCGTAAAATTCTCGCTCTTATTTTGAGCCGAACCATAAGGTCATGCCGTGCGACAACCCATAGTGACCTGGCCACGCTTAGAGAGCCGCAATTTACAACGTATTATTGCTATAAGCATAAAAAGATTTGCAAACCTCTATTTTCCATCAAAACGATGTTAAATCGTTATGCGTTCGACACTTTAAATCGAATTAAGGAATTCGACAAGTTGCGAAAATCCGTCCATTATTCTACAATTACTGGCGACTCAAGAACGATAAATATTTTTGAGAAAGTAGAAAAACAAAATCCTACATTTTCTAAACTCTTAAGAGTACAAAAAATTGCAGGAATTTTTTGCTCTCCCCCTTATGTGGGTCAAATTGATTACCACGAACAACATGCATATGCGTATGATCTCCTCGGATATAAGAGAAAAGATGAGTTAGAGATTGGTCCGTTGTATAAAGGACAAGGAATTGAAGCGCGAAAATCGTATACGCAAGGGGTCGCGGATGTGCTAAATAATTGTAAAAAATATCTTAAAGATGGATTTGACATCTTCCTGGTTGCGAATGATAAATTTAATCTTTACCCGGCTATAGCTGAAAAAGCAGGAATGAAAATAGTAAACCAGTTTAAGCGCCCAGTTTTAAATAGAACGGAACGAGATCGTAATCCATATTCAGAAATTATATTTCATTTTAAAGGAAAATAGCTCTGTGGCCCTATCTAAAGAACAAGTAAAAAGTATTGAAGATGTTTTGAAATTAAGTTTGCGTAATAAGTTTCAAAATTATAATCCAGAAGCGGATTCTAAACCGTTTCAAACCCGTCTTTTAGGTAAAGATCGTTTAGCTCTTTATGCTTTTATCCATTCGTTGAATACAAATTTTGGCACAACCGTATTTGAACCTGTCGCAAAAGCTTTAGCTCAAACTAGGTTCAGTAATGTTGAAATCCAAAAAAAAGCACCAAAGAAAATTTCTTCCAAATCTCAAAAGGTCATTCAAGATATCATGGACGATCTTATATCCGGGTCTGTCATGCCAAATAAGACACAGGAAATAAATAGGATTTATAAAGTTGCAAAACTCGGGACAATAAAAAATGTTAAACTTACAAAAATTGATATTTATTTTGAATCAAAAGATAAAATTTATCTTATTGATTTAAAAGCAGCCAAACCAAATTTTGGAGAATTTAAAGGTTTTAAAAGAACACTTCTAGAATGGACAGCTGCGCAGTATTTAGAAAATTCGACGGGTAAGGAAGTTATTACATTAATTGCA
>JAKAHQ010000265.1 GCA_021814855.1 Bacteroidota bacterium
GCCCTGCAGAATATGAATTTCAACCGACGGCTGATTATCCGAAGCGGTTGAAAACACTTCACTCTTGCGGGTAGGAATAGTTGTGTTCGCTTCAATTAACTTTGTGAATACACCGCCGAGTGTCTCGATGCCAAGAGAAAGCGGGGTGACATCAAGAAGAAGAACATCTTTAACGTCTCCTGCAAGAACACCTCCCTGAATAGCAGCGCCGATAGCAACTACTTCATCCGGGTTAACGCCTTTATGCGGTTCTCTTCCGAATAATTTTTTTACAAGTTCCTGAACCTTGGGAACGCGGGTTGAACCGCCAACCAAAATCACTTCGTCTATTTGCGAAGTTGTAAGATTAGCGTCTTTAATAGCCCGTTCGCACGGTCCAACTGTACGTTGAATTAAATCGTCAATCAACTGTTCAAATTTAGCGCGTGTAATTGTTATGTTAAGATGTTTAGGGCCATCCTGTGTTGCCGTAATAAACGGAAGGTTTACATCCGTCTGTACCGACGATGACAATTCAATCTTAGCTTTCTCTGCTGCTTCTTTCAAACGCTGAAGCGCCATCGGATCTTTTCGAAGATCAATTCCTTCCTGCTTCTGAAATTCATCAGCTAAGAAGTCAATCATTCTTTGGTCGAAATCATCGCCGCCTAAGTGGGTATCGCCGTTGGTGGATTTTACTTCAAATACACCTTCACCGAGCTGCAAAATCGAAATATCGAAAGTACCGCCACCGAGATCGTAAACAGCAACAATTTGATCTTTATGTTTTTTATCCAAACCGTACGCCAATGCGGCCGCAGTCGGTTCATTTATAATTCTTTTAACATGCAGACCAGCAATTTCTCCTGCATCTTTTGTAGCCTGGCGCTGCGCATCGTTAAAATAAGCAGGCACGGTAATAACAGCTTCGGTCACTTCCTGGCCAAGATAATCTTCGGCGGTCTTTTTCATTTTCTGAAGAATCATAGCGCTTATTTCCGGAGGAGAATAAAGCCGATCGGAAATTTTAACGCGGGCCGAACCGTTATCGCCGGCAGCAACTTCGTAGGGTACTTCGTTTACTTCGGTGTTAACTTCATCACGCTTCCTGCCCATAAATCTCTTTATAGAAAAGATAGTGTTCTTTGGATTCGTAACTGCTTGTCTTTTAGCCGGCTGACCTATTAATCTCTCGCCGGTTTTTGTAAATGCTACAACAGAAGGAGTAGTTCTTCCGCCTTCAGAATTTGGAATCACAACCGGTTCATTACCTTCCATCACCGCAACGCAAGAGTTTGTTGTTCCAAGATCGATACCTATAATTTTTCCCATTTTATATTTTCTCCTTTAAATAAGAATTTTAAAAGGAGCTGAAGTGATTACTTCAGCTCGATAACTTTTTCTTTTTTTACTTTTGGTTCAAGTTTCCTAAGCCAAACATGCAGCATACCGTCTTCGAACTTGGCTTCAACCTTATCCGAATCTACTTCAGTTGGTAATGTGAAGCTTCGTTTAAAAGATCCGAACATTCTTTCGCTTCTGAAGAAGTTTTTATCTTTTTGCTCGGATTCTTTTTTCTTTTCACCTTCTATTGTTAAAATATTATCTTGCATGGTGATTTTAATATTTTCTTTTTTAACGCCTGGAATTTCTGCAGAAACGACTATGCCGTCATTATCTTCCGCTATATCAATTCTCGGGTTAAAAGAGTCATTAAAGTTAAATCCAAATCCGGAAAAGTCTTCAAAGTACTTTTGGATTCTGTCTTGAATGGTTTCAAGTTCTCTCAAGGGTTCAAATTTAATGAGTGTCATTTTAGCCTCCTTTGAATTATTTATTTTTGTATTTTTGATTCCAATGTTTATGCCAAGTTGGTGGATAGCCATAAGATATTATATTAAAATCGGTTAACTAATCATGCAGAGAAATATGGCTTTTGGAAATTTTGGCAGTCATTCTATCTGGATGGCTCATACGGCTGACTTTCTGGCATAAAGGAAGACTTTTGTTCACCATGTTCGAATGTTTTGGAGGAAAGCGTGTTCAACATTGAAGAATTCGATATTAAGCTCGATACGGATTATATCGGACGAAATTTTATTTACAGCGATGAAGTCGAATCTACAAATACCGTTTTACTATCGAGTAAAGAGTTTAATCAAAACGGAACAGTATTATTGGCCGAGTTTCAAACCAAAGGAAAAGGCAGGAAAGACCGGGAATGGTTAAGCAGCGCAGGTCAGAATTTAACTTTTTCGATCTTGTTGAAGGATGATATCAAAAATAAAAGCATTCATTTGATAAACTTTGCGAGCGCGGTTGCAGTGGCGCAGGCAATAGAAAACCTCTACCAGCTAAATGTAGAATTGAAATGGCCAAACGATGTTTTGATCGGCAAGAAAAAAATTGCCGGCATTCTGATCGAATCGACATCTAAAGCCAGCAAAATATCCAAACTAGTAATTGGAATCGGCATCAATGTAAACCAACCAAACTTTCCCGGTAAATTTGATTTCCCGCCCACATCGGTACGAAAAGAATTTCATGAATTAGTCAGTCGTGAAAAATTGCTGAGTGAATTACTGAATAACTTCGAGGATTTGCTTTCTCAAGTAGAAAGTTCCCCCGTGAAGATTTTAAATGACTGGCGTTCACGCTGCAAGATGATCGGCGAAAAAGTTAAAGTTTCCGAAGAAGACAAAATTAAAAGCGGTGTCTTCGAGGATATTGACGAGAACGGATTTTTAATTTTGAAAGTCGGCGACAAACGGGAAAAGATTCACTTCGGCGACGTTACTTTACGATCATAGTTTTAGAAAGAATCGAATGAAGGTATATTTCGATAACGCCGCGACGACTCCTCTTCATCCGAAAGTCTTAGAGAAAATGCTTCCCTTTTTAAAGGAAGATTTTGGGAATGCTTCATCAATACATTCCTATGGAAGAAAAGTCAGGGTTGCAATTGAAGAAGCGCGCGAGACGATCGCGGCATTCATTAATGCAAATCCTAGTGAGATTTATTTTACCAGCGGCGGTACCGAGGCAAATAATTTTGTTCTGAGCGGAATTGCTAGATCCGAATTCGAGGAATCCGGACGCAACCATATTATTACAACAAAATCCGAGCATCATTGCGTACTCGATTCTGCCGCCGAACTTCATAAAACTAAATTTGAGTTATCCTTAGTCGATTCAACTAAAGGCACCAAGGTTTCGGAAAGTTCTGTTTTACAATTGATTAAAAGCAATACTTCACTAATCTCAGTGATCAACGTAAACAATGAAACCGGCGCTGTTAATCCAATTGCAGAATTGGCCGCTCACGCCAAAGACAGAAATATTTTCATTCATACCGATGCAGTTCAAAATTTCGGCAAAAAGATAATCGATGTTAAGCAATTAGGAGTTGATGCATTGTGCGCGTCTGCGCATAAAATAAACGGACCAAAAGGAATAGGTTTTGCGTATGTCAAAAGCGGAACACCGCTTTCCTCGCTTATATTCGGAGGGTCTCAGGAACGCAACAGGCGCGGTGGTACGGAAAACGCGGCTGCTATTGTTGGTTTTGCCGCAGCAATTAAGATTGCGGGAGAGAACATCGAAGAAAATGAAAGGCATGTAAAAAAATTACGGGAAAGATTGCTCGCCGGATTAAAATCGATTGCCGACGGCAGAATTAGAATCAACGGCGGTGAAGATTCCTCTCCCTACATTTTAAGTGTCACTTTCAAATCGGAATTTTATAATAATGATTCCGAAGCGATGTTGATGTACCTGGATATAAACGGTGTTGCGGCATCCAACGGCTCTGCTTGCACTTCAGGTACATTAAAGCCGTCGCATGTAATACTTGCAGCGGGTTATTCAACGGAAGACGCTAATGGAACTATTCGGTTTTCTTTTGGCCAGCAAAATACCGAACATGAAGTGGAAGCAGAGCCGTTGG
>JAKAHQ010000266.1 GCA_021814855.1 Bacteroidota bacterium
GTCTTGAGCCTGAGGTCCTTTAGGTCCGTCGCCAACAGCAAACTCAACCGCTTGACCCTTCTCAAGTGTTTTGTATCCGTCATTCTGGATAGATGAAAAGTGAACGAATACATCGCCACCTTGAGTGCGCTCAATAAAACCGTAACCCTTTGCAGCGTTAAACCATTTTACGGTTCCGTTTTCACGATCTGCCATTAAGAAAACTCCTATAAAAATATTGTTACTTAACAACTACTGAACAAATTTCTTGAACGATCATTTAATTTGAGATTAAAATCCATTTCAATCTATTCGTCCATCGGTGTCAAACATAGCAATAAAAAAATATTAAAACAAAGGATATTTTTAACCTTAACTATGCGTTTTTTACCATCATGGCTATCTGGTTAGCCTGGTTTTGATTGTATTCAAAAGCGATCTTTCTATAGTTCACAAGGTCGATTATTGTACCGATCATGCAGATTCCGCCGGTAAGTAAATACAAAATTCCCAGACCAATCTGGTCGGTTAAAAATCTTTGAATGCCTGCGATTCCTAAAAATCCAACAAGCGTTACAAGCAGAATAGTCTGCGGATCTTTTCTCCTTGTCCGGTAAATATTGGAAAACTGCTGGGCCTGGTTGTCATCCATATTTTTGAAAATGCTGGAAATATACATTTGCTCTTCACCCATAATTTCCGGCAGATACTGTAATACATTAGCCATAGCTCACCTCTTTTTGTTTATGAAAGTTTGAATACATCCTTTTCGACAAAGTTATAGTGCGGTACAAAATTAGAATGAAGCCGACGATTCCCAGCGGATGAGTTTTAACAGAATGAAGAATATCGCCGTGATAAAAAAATGAAATTGACCTTCCCAAGCCGCAGCCCGGACAAAAAGTTATTCCCAAATTATGAAACGGACAAAAAGTGAAGTGCTGTGGCTGGTATGGATTTATAAAAAGCAGATATAATAATCCGGCCAGCCAAAGAACGGCTTCCCATTCAACAAGTTTCAAAAAAGTAAAAATTCTTTTCAAGGTAAACTTTATCAATTTTGGTGTAGATAATAACTTAAAATTAAAATGGAATCAAGCTTTGGGTAATTAGTCGTTTGAGTAGAAAAAAGGTTGGCGCTACTAAAAAGAATCCTGCCTGCGGGAAAATTATCGCAAGATCAATTCCTTGATTGTTCTCGCGCGGTTATTTTCATAATCTACAATGTCGAGCTTGTTCACAGCTCCAAAAATCTCGGGATTTGTTGAATTAATTTCGACGGCTATGCTTTTACATTTTAGCGCGTCGGTATAACCAGCTATTCCAACGTGCGGTATAAACGGAATGTCGAGGCGGAGTTCTTTTTCCAACAAACCTGTATATAATTGATCGTGGAGTTTAACGAATATCCTATAACCCTCCTCGGGAATTAAAAACACATCCGTGTATTCGCTGAAGGAATCTTTTACAATTTGCGCGCACCTAAGCACAAAGTAGAACTCTCTAAAATTTTTTGCTACGCCCTCTACATGTTTAATGAATGCTTTCGGGTCGATATCAAATACAGGGAATACTAGCGTGAAGTGTGGATTGACAGCTCTAAAGAAACGCTCATCGTGTTTAGAACGGATCGATTGAATCCAATCGAAATCTTTAATGTCAATCTGCGGATATGCTAATACAAGTAACGGCATCTGCGTGAATTTTAATTCAAAAATTATATCCCCCGCAGAGTAATTGCGGGGGCATTAAATACTCTTATAGATATTTTTCTTGTAGAACGTTTAGATGATGCTGAACATGTCCGTAAATAATATACGGAACAGCTCTTACGGACATTTCATTTTTGCTGGCCACACCGCGACGGGTCCACATTGCTTCAGAGAAGTTTTTGAAGGTAGCTATGTTCGCTTCGCGCAGTTTTACAAATTCATCAAGCATGTCCGCAAGTTTTATTTCGTTGAAATTGGATTCTTTTACAAAATCATCCTGCTCAAAACCGGGTAGCTGATTTTTATCGTTTCTTGAAAACCTTAAAGCACGGTAACCGAATATTCGCTCGCCGTCGTTAATATGTCCAAGCACTTCTTTAATTGTCCACTTGTCCGGGGCGTATTTAAATAAACCTTTCTCTTCCGGGATATTTTGGACGTAGCTTTGCATTGCATTAACCTGCTGCCGTAATAAATCCAATATATTGCCTTCCGGTACCTTGCTTATATACGTTTCATAATATGAAGCGTATTCGTTTTTATTCGGTCGCTGCATTTATAATCCTTCCGTTATTGGTTTTTAAATTTACTCAGTAAATTACCCAGTGCGCTTTTATTAACCATGAAGCCGAGCATTTTCAATTTCACGTAATCTTCATTGTAGAAATAGTAACCTTTATCTCCGACGTTATATGCGCCGGAGCCGGAATCTTTAATAAGGTACCAATCCTTTCCGTTCTTTGCTTCATATCCAACAAGGTGAATACCGTGATCGTCTGTTGTTGTGTTGTTGCTGAAACGCATCTGGCGAGCGTACTCATCGATATACTGCGAAGGAATATCGAAAGTTGGTACCATTGCAACCTTAGCGTGCGATTCAAGGCCGGGTTCCGATACATCTCCCCAAATAGCCATTGTGTATCCTTTGCGAACAGCATCCTTTAACGTGGACATGAATACGTCAAGCGGAACATTGTAATAATCTTTGCTGTGCCACCAATTGTCCGGCACTTCGTACTCAACTTTTTCGTAATAAGGTTTTTCCATTAGCGACATGACCGCGACGTAATCATCAAGATTTAGTTTAACAACTTTCTCCAGGTATTCTTTCGGGGTATACTCAACGCCGTCAACAACAAATTTTGTAGGAGGTACGCCGAGATAATGATTCAATATGGATTTAACCGTCGATATAACTTCGTCTTCATTCCATGCGTTGGCGGCTTTAATACCCTTTAGGTAATCGTCAATTTCTTGGAATAATTTGCTGTGATCGTGGTGCTTTTGTCCCGGCAGCATTCCGGTATAAGCTTCTTCCGGTACTATGCCGTATTTTTTCCATATTCTAAGAACCGCGTTAGCTTCCGAACCTTCGCCGATAACCGAGTTTCCTCTCTCTTCAACAAAGCGGCGCGCCTTCTCGGTATATTCCCAATAAACTGTCCACATCTCGGAGAGTTTTATTTTTTCGTTGTTTATCCGGTTGACTTCCGATTCTAAAAATGAAGTTGTTGAAAAACACCAGCAGGTTCCGGTATTGCCCTGGTTAATAGGATCGTTATGCCAGTAAGAAGTGAATTCGCTTTTGGACTTGGGAAGATCGAGACCGGTAAAATCCATTTTGAAAATTTTTTTCTCCGGCGTTTCCTTCTTGTTGTAATCGGCAATATCTTTTTTAATCTGTTCCCAGTATTCGTTCTTGGGTTCAACAAATTTTGCTTTATCCCGTTCCTGGGCGTTTACAATTCCTAAAAACAGAAGCAGCAGTAGAAATACTTTTATCTGTTTCATCTTTACTCCTTACTGAAAAATTTTTTAAGAGATAATAATTAACCGGTAAAACCCCGGCCGAGGATTAAATTTATTTCATCCAAAATTATGAAAGTTGGAAAAGACATTCTAAACATTTTGCAAAGCGGCGAATGTTGTTTGAATTGCTTTCGGTTTTTCCGAACGGCATTTGAATAGTTTATCATTTAACATTTTTGATTTGCAATCCGTCCGGACGATTAAATATGTTGCCGATAATGTACCCCTGGCGGGTAAGATTGTCTCTGTTCTGAAGTATAAATTCTTTTACGGTTTCTATTCCTATAACTTTTGTTATGCCCGGTCTTAGAACTTGTTCCTTATCCAGGTAAGCATCGCCTTTGAAAGGTATCATAGGATTGAAATCGATATCCTGTTCTTTCGTCATAGGG
>JAKAHQ010000004.1 GCA_021814855.1 Bacteroidota bacterium
AAAACTTCTTCGTTTGATCCAGGAAGGAAAATATTACCCGCTCGGTTCCGATCTTGCGAAACTTGCCGACGTTCGAATTATCTGCGCGACAAATAAAAATATCGAGTCACTCCGCGATAACAACGCTTTCAGAAAAGATCTTTATTACAGACTGCAGACGCATCTTATCAATATTCCACCGCTGAGGGAACGGAAGGGCGATATTCCTTTCTTGATAAATCATTTTTTGGAAAAGGCGTCGCAGCTATTAAACAAGAAAAGACCGGCTGTTCCAAAAGAACTTTATACTCTGCTCTCCAGTTATTCTTTCCCCGGCAACATACGCGAACTCGAAGGAATTATCTTTGACGCGGCGAGTGTGCATTCATCGGGAATAATGTCGCTTGAGCTTATAAGGGAAAAAGTTTTCCCGAAAAACAAGCTTAAAGATTTTCAGGATGAAGTCGCCTCCGCCGATCACGAAGAGAAAATATTTTTCAGCGATCAGCTACCAACTTTACAGGAAGCCGAAGACCAGCTTATAGATGAAGCGTTAAAGCGCGCCGATGGAAATCAAACCATTGCCGCCGATATCCTAGGCATTAGCCGGCGTGCGTTGAATAACCGCCTAACCAGAAAAAATTTTGATGAGGAATAAACATACTTATCTTCGTTTCCCTGTTTATTCAACCTTTAATACGGCATTTGCAAATCCTTCAAAATTTTAGCTATTAACAACTACCTTTAAAATAGGTGCCACAAAACTGCATGCAATTTCCGATTGCGGAATATTTGTCGCACCCTTTGCAAAACCTGCCGCAGATTCAAATTCATCCTAATCCAATAGAATTAAAACACTTAGCAAAAAATTACCGCTGTGGCATTCGGCTTGAATATATAAGGACAGAAAACATTAAACAAAATGAAAGGATAGTGTCATGAAAGCGTTCGACGGAGTTAAAATATTTGTTGCGATAGTGTTGTTAGGCGCGAGCACAAACATTCTCGCAAAAGCACCAAGACCGGAAAGGTCATTCGAGGACAAATACGTTAAGCAGTTTGTTTACTCTATGGACCACAGTGTTCCGGCGGTAGTTGAGTCTTCTCTCTTTGTTGTTTTGCAGTTGAAGAATCAATACCCGAACGAAAATTACAACGAGATAATTGAGAAGCTTGACAACTTGGCAAACAGCGGTCCTACTTTATCAATTAAGTATAAAGCCCAGTTAGCAAGATTGTTCTTCACCAATTACAGCTACTTCAAAGGAATTAATACCTCCAGCAAGAACGGAGCCGATGAAGTGTTCAAGAAGATTGCGGAAAAAATTGAGAACAATACAATAGCTGTAAACTAAATAAATTTTACCTCCTCATTAGTGCATTGAGCCCGGTCATTTCCACCGACCGGGTTTGGTGTTTTAAAGACAAAGCCTGGCCCCGAATGTAATATCAACTCCGTTAGATTTCCCGTAAATGTAATTTCATTTTAGCTTATAAAAAATTAGTGCGCCTTTCTTTGCCGACACGCGGTAATTTTCAAAATTTTTTACCGGTTTTATAATATTTCATCGATTGAACGAACACCGTTGAAGAAGGAAAGCAGTTTGTTAAGCACATCATCTACAACCGCATCCGGGCATGAGGCGCCGCTTGTAACCGCAATTGTAATTTTAGATTTCTTGGGAAGATAATTTTCCGAGACAAGTTCTTCCTTGGAACGAAGATTAAAATGGCTTATTAACTTTTCAGAAATAATTTTATCGGAGTCGGAAATAAAATAAGTTTTGAATTTTTCCTCCAGCAGTTCCACAAGATGGGAAGTGTTCGAGCTGTTGTAGCCGCCGATTACAATAGCAAGGTCGGCTTCTTTTTGCAGCAGCCCGATTGTAGCCTGCTGGTTATCGTTAGTAGCATAACATAAAGTATCGCGGGTATCTGCAAAATGATCTTTTAAATTTTCCGCGCCGTACTTTTTTATCATTGTCTCGCGCAGAAGATCCGCTATTGCTTGCGTTTCCGCCGCCAGCATTGTCGTTTGATTTACCACACCAATCTTTTTCAAATTCTCTTTAGTATCAAATCCGTTTGAATATTTACCCGCAAAAAATTTATAAAATTCTTTCGGGTCAATTTCCTCCGATATTGTTTTTGCCAGCATGCCGGTTTCGTTTATATCCCTTACAATAACTGCCGGAGAATTAACCGCGCTGCGGGAAAATGTAGCGTGTGTTTCTTCGTGACGCGCTTTTCCGTGAACCACTACGGTATAATTTCCCATGCCAAGTAGCGTCGCCTTATTCCAAACCTTTTCCACGAACGGGCATGTTGTGTTGTACTTAACTGTATCGATTCTTTTATATCTAAGCAACTTTTCCATTTCAACCGTGGTACCAAATGCAGGTATAATTACAATATCGCTTGGTGTAATTTCACCCCAATCGATTAATTGGCTGCCTGTGCTATCCATAATAAATTGAACGCCGCGGCTTTGTAGGTCGAGATTCACAAGCGGGTTGTGAATCATTTCGCTTAAGAGAAATATTTTTTTATCCGGGTTTTCCTCGATTGTTTTGTAGGCAATTTCAATAGCGTTTTCCACGCCGTAGCAAAATCCGAAATGACGGGCGATTAAAAATTTAACTGGGCCGAAATCCAATTCGGTCGGTTCGAAATTTTGTTTGCGGGGATCTTCCTTTCTTCGTAATTCTTTAATCGCAGAGACTATCGAACTCCGATAAAAATTCGGTATATCAAATTTTTTCATTCACTCGATCCCGTTCGGTATTGTCTTGCCGGGTAAAATCATTTCGACTTGCTTCTAATTTCACTCTCAAGAAAATCAACCTGGGCAACAAACGAATCGTAAGTTTTGTCTTTGCGGCCGGCATCTCTACACTTCTCAAGTGTCTTAAGCGCTTTTGTATTTTCACCCATCTTATAATACACACGGGCTTTAACAAAATACGGGTAGTAATTCTGTTCAAGACTAATTGCTTTATCTATCCAATTCAATGCCTCGTTCAAAAAAACTCCGTTATCCGCGGCGTAATTTGCCGCAGCGGCATAGTTCTGCCAGTTATCCGGTTTGGCTGCAAGACCTTCCTTTATTTTCGCGTAAGCTTGATCAAAAACATGAGCTTTAACATTAAATGCAACTTGTACCTTTTCCCAATTAAGAACCACGTCAACGGTTGAATCTGTTAAGGTAGAAAATGTAAACAGCATCCGCTCTGTAAAAGGACCGATGCCTGGTTTCACTTTGAAACGGAGAAGATCGTCTGCCTGTTTGTAATTAAACGCGCCCCATTGCTTATCAACTTTGTTAAATATTACCGTCCATTCATTTTCTTCCGGAATTGTGAACAGACTGTATCGTCCGGCGGGTACTTTGTTTCCTTCAACAGTAACATCCGTAGTAAATTGAATTGTTGTTGCTTCGTTTGCGCCTGTCCTCCAAACCTGGTTGTAAGGAACAAGACCTCCCCAAATTTTTCTTCCGTGAACGCCGGGGCGGCAGTAATCGATTGTTATTACAGTATAGCCAACCGTCTGGGAAACATTAGCGCTGGGGCTTAACCGCGGCAAATCCAACTGAGCATGCGTTATGGTAAAGGCAGTAACAAATAACAGCGATGTAAAAAATTTCCTTATCATTAATCCCTCCTGGTTATAAAATTTCCGGTCTCGAATAAAAACAGCTTTTTAAGCGCCGAAGTTCTATAGGTCCGGTTTTTAATTTCTACCGTAATATACAACTGCAAGACGATAAGTGCACCGATGAAATTACAGGATGAACGGAATACAGAAAGCGGAAGCCGGACTGAATTACACCGACACTACATTAATATTTGCTTTTCTAAGCCGGGCTAAATTTTTGAAGAATTGTATAAAAGCAAATTCATTTTCTGACGCATGCCTTCAACTCCCTGCAAACCGCCGGTGTGCAGCGCAACAATTTTTGATCCTGTTTCAAAACAACCGGAGCGAGACAGATCGAAAATTCCGTACATCATTTTACCGGTATAAATCGGATCGAGCAAGATGCCGTTTAAATCTTCAAACTGCCGGATGAACAAAACAAGCTCCCTGTTGATTTTTGCGTAGCCGCCGAAATGATAATCCAGATTTATAGACCAGTTGGAATAGCTCTTGCCGGAATAGTCATTCAGAAGTTTTTCGGTCTGCTTGATTAAAAACGCGCCGCCCCGAAGCACGGAAAATCCAAGAATTTTTTTTCTTCCATCCATACCGGCAATTAATCCGGAAATTGTTCCCGCCGTTCCGCAAGCTGTACATAGATAGTCAAAATCTATTTCTATCAAAGAAGGAATTTCGCTGCTGCCTTTGACCGCAAGAAGATTTGTTCCACCTTCTGGTACAATGTATGTCCTGCCAAATTTTTCAATTAACCTTTGCCGAAATTCCGGCAGGTGTTTGCTGCGGTAGCCGGATCGATTAACGTAAAATATTTTCATCCCGGCTTGTACGGCAAACGCTAAAGTTGGATTAAGCGGCAGGTGTTCTTCGCCGCGGATTATGCCTATTGTGTTAAAGCCGAATTCCCTTCCGGCGGCTGCGGTTGCGTGAACGTGATTTGAGTAAGCGCCTCCGAAAGTAAGTATGGTCTCATATTCTTCTTCGCGCGCCTTGATTATGTTGTACTTCAGCTTGAACCATTTGTTGCCGGAAATAAACGGATGAACCAAATCAATTCGCTTGATATATATTCTTATACCGTTTTGTTCACCCGGGAAAAAAACTTCCTGGAGATAGATCTTATCTTTATCGATGCCGTCCGGAAAATTCATCTACTGTTTAATTTTTGGAAACCATTTTACTAAACAGGAAATATAAATGCATACACAAAACATGTTTTGAGTTATTTCGTCAAATAGACAAACAATACGAGAGATTTATGAGGACCAAGAAAACAATTGAGAAGAAAAAGATTTCGCGGCAGGAAATTATAAAAACGATTAAAGAATACGGAAAGATGATTGTCGTTGTTTTTATCATTACATCCTCAATCATCCAGGGCTCGCGCGTGCCAACCGGGTCAATGGAAACTACAATTATGGTCGGCGATTGGCTGATGACAAACAAACTTGCTTACAATCTTACAACGCCTAGAAATATTCCTTTCACAAATATTGCGTTGCCGCACGTAACATTATTTAAGTGGAGTGACCCAAAGCCAAACGATATTGTTGTTTTTGAATTCCCCGGCATGAGAGATCAAATTAAAGATACGGTAATAGAAAATTACGTTAAACGCTGTGTTGCCGTACCGCACGACACGGTGAGAATAATCGACCGTGTACTTTATGTCAACGGAAAGGAATTTCCACGACCGCTGCATATTCAATATCTTAAAAATTATTCTTTATCTGAAGGATTTGCAGAGCCGGAAATATTTCCTAAAGGAAAAGATTGGAACGGAGATAATTACGGTCCGTTGGTAGTTCCCAAGAAAGGCGACGTGATACATTTAACCATGGACAACCTTGACGAATGGAAAACTTTCATTGATCGCGAATATCTAAGAGATGCTGTTGCCGTCAGCAACGGAAAAATATATATCGACGGAAAAGAGACAACCGATTATACGGTTAAAGATGATTACTATTTTATGATGGGCGACAACCGCGATAACAGTTTGGATTGCCGGTACTGGGGATTTGTGCCGAGAAGAAACATAATAGGCAAACCGCTTTTTATTTACTGGTCATGGAACAGCGATATACCATGGTCCGACTTTATCAACTTTGTATCCTCAATCAGACTGGACCGCATAGGGAAATTTGTTAGGTAAACTTATTCAGAATCGACGCCGGCAAGTTTCATTATATATGCCGGCGTTCTCGGTTCTCCTGCAAAAAATTCTTTTGGCTTTCCCGCGGTTATTGCCCATCGATCAATCCAGGATATACCGTTATTCTTTACAAATGTGTCTTTCGATTTATAAGCTTCATCCTTCAATGCTTCTTCTAAATTCACAAAATTATATCCGCGCCAGCGAATCATTCCGCAAAGCTCTCCAAAATAATCGGAGTTCAGCTTGTTAGCGTGAATTAAAAGCACCTGTGAAATTTCCCTTCCGAATAATTCTTTCGAGCGGCCTTCGTAGTAGACAAATTTTGCATTCATATACCTGATGTACTCGGTGCCAATTCTTTGCATTAAATCAGAATTGTTTTCCTTTGCGGCTTTATCATAAGCCGCGCCGAAAATCCATTCCGCGTTATCGATGGTTACGGGCGCTACTTTGTATCCGTTCTTTTTCAGGAAAGATCCAATTTGTTCTCTAACATTTAAACTCAACCCCGTATGAAGAAAGGGATGACGAAAATATTTCAATTCTTTCCCGCTTTCCTCAACTACCTTGCGAAGAACCGAATCTCCGTTCACAATATCCTCCTCATATTCTTTTACCGGAAGTTCATTCGCGCTTCTATGAGAAAAGGTATGATTGCCGAGGTCGAAACCGGCATTAAGCCAATTCTTTAATAAATTGATCCGCCCCGAACCGTATTTGCCGTCGACCATTAATTTACTTTTAATAACAAACCCGATCGCGGGAATTTTCTGTTTCCTGATTTGATCGATGAGTTTATCAAAGATTGTCTGAGTTTCCTCCTTTGAAAAGCTGTCTAAACGCTGAAGCGGTAAATCATCTATTGTAACAGCTACTTTTGGTTTTTCCGGAATTACTATTTGACAATAAATGTCCCCGGCAAAGAGTAAGGCAAGCATCCAAAAGGATACAACAATTTTGTTCATAAAATTTTCCTAATTATTTGAAGGAGTAGCCGGTTCAATCAATATATCTAAGCGGTACAATTTCATTACTGATTTGGCGGCGCCTGATATAAAATCTTTCCGCCGACAACGGTATACAATACTTTTGTACCGAGTATTTGATCGTCGGTGCATGTTAGTAAATTATTTGAGAGAACCACAAAGTCGGCAAGTTTTCCAACTTTTATCGATCCCTTAATATTTTCTTCGAAAGAAGCATAAGCGCTGTTGATTGTATAAGATTTCAGCGCTTCCATGCGCGTCATTTTCTGATCAGGGAAAAAAGCTGAGCCGTCTTCAAGTTTGCGTGTTACTGAAGCATAAAAACACTTTATCGGATCGATATCTTCAACCGGCGCGTCTGTACCGTTACAAATGGTAGCCCCGCTGTCGATTAATTTTCTCCACACATAAGCGCCTTCCTGCACGCGCTGCAGACCGAGTCTTTGAATCACAAACGTTGCGTCGGATGTGCAATGGATTGCCTGCATCGCGGCAATAACTCCAAGTCCGGCAAATCTCGGTATGTCCTGCTGCGAAAGATCCTGCGCGTGTTCAATCCTCCAGCGCAAATCTTTTTTATCGGGATGTTCTCGAAATATTTTCTCATACAAATCCAGCACCTCCCTGTTCCCTTTGTCGCCTATGGCGTGAGTACACATTTGAAATCCCTCGTTAACAGCCAATTCGTCAATTGAATCAAGCATGCTTACCGGCGTAACATTTGAGCCCGAAGTGCTCGGCAAATCGGAATACGGCTCGAGCAGCCACGCGCCGCGCGAACCGAGTGCGCCGTCGATGTACTGCTTTATTGACCTTACCTGTAAATGATTATCACCGTAACCGATCAAAAAATAATTTTTCAGTTTCTTTTTCATCACATCGAGAGAGTCGCCAACCATAACATTTAACCGGATCGGAATTTCATTTGAGTCGGCAAGCTGTTTCATTATATCAATTATGTCAAAAGGTTCCCCGGCATCGGTGAATGAAGTAACTCCTTTTTTTAGACATTCACCGGCGGCAAGACGCATTTGTTCAACATAGTCCGCACGGATTTCATCGGGGGATCTTTTTGCGAGGGTATCATCATAGCATTTTCTAATAAGCTGTTCGGCATTTTCTTCAAATACGCCAACAGGATTTCCAAGCGAATCTTTAACAATTGTTCCGCCTTCGGGATCAGGTGTATATTTTGTTATTCCCGCAAGCTGCATCGCTTTGGCATTGGCAATTATTGCGTGTCCGCTTGCATGCGATAGCATAACCGGATTGTTGGGAGTAGCTTTACTCAGTTCGGTATGAATCGGATAGCCGTCAACATTCGGCTCCGGTTTTGTATCGAACTTATCCTGACGCCAGCCCCTGCCTATTATCCAATCTCCGTAGGTGCTGTGGTCTGCGGCTCGGGCAACCATTTCAATTACCTCGTCCCAATTTTTAGCGGTGCTCAAATCAAGCATTTGTCTAAAATTACCGAGTCCTACAAAATGCGCGTGGCTGTCGTCGAAGCCGGGCATCATAAACTTTCCTTTTAGATCAATTACCCGGGTAGAGTCACCGATATATTTTTTGACTTCTCCGTTGGTACCGACCGCAATAATTTTTTCGTTTCTAACCGCTACGGCTTCGGCGTAGGGATTTGAATCTTCTACCGTTGCAACTACGCCATTTATAAAAACAATGTCGGCATGATCTTTCACTTCGGGTCCTCCGCAACCATTGAAAAGAATTATCAAACAAAAAGAAAAAAACAATACTGCATCAGCCATGGATTTTTTCATCTTAGTACGGTATAATTTTAGGCAAATATAAAATATTGGGCGGCTTTTTACTAAGTTTAGATGGAAATAAAATATTTTACCCATAAACGGTTTACCGAACAATCAGCAACAGGAATGCGTCGATGCCTTCACATAACAAACAAAAGTCCGCTGAAATAATCGGCAAGCTATCCGCAAACGAAGAAATGAAATCATTAATTGCCGAATTGCAAAATCAATTAAAAAATACTTCGGAACAATTCGTTTGGAAAATTTTGGATGCGTACGTGGATGAAGATAACCTCAAAACCGAATTCAAATCCGCATGGATTTTTGTTCTTAGAAAAGATACGCCGTCGCAAGCGCACTATTATCCGAACAGTACACAATATACGGCAATGATTGAGGGCGAAGCAACATGTGAAATCGGCGGAGAAAAAATATCGCTTGTCAAATTTGATCCTTCAAGACCGGACACTATTTATGTAATTGATAAAGCCGTGCCTCATGAATTTTTCCCTGCGAAAAGAGATTTGGTTGTTCTATCTCTTCATACCGTAAATGCGGAAGAGCTTATCGAGATCAATTGTTCGGGCAGCAAAGAAAGAAAATACACGTAATCAAGAAATGATTTATCGGGAAGGCTTGTATAAAACTTTTTTTTGCATCGAGGCTTTTAAAAAATTCATTTTCTGTTGACAAGAAAAACACCGCCAATAATTATCACGCCGCTTAACAATGTAAGGACCGTCACTTTTTCGCCAAGCATCAGCCATGCGCCGAAAAAAGTAACGAAGGGTTCTATGTAAAGAAACGCTCCTACTCTTGATGTGCTCATTTCGCTCAATGCCTGAGCCCATAAAGCGTATGCGGCTCCCGAACAGAATATTCCTAAGAACAAAATTGAAAACCAACCGCCTGCGGATAATTTTATAAGTAAGGATATATTCTGATGGGTGACGGTAAACGGTGAAATTAAAACGGCGACAAACACAAAAAGGTAAAGCGTGGTCATCACCGGCGAATAATGAAATGTAATTTTTTTGTTCACAAGCGAGAATATTGACCAGGTAACCGAGCTGGCTACAATTAAAATATCTCCCTCGTTTTTAATAAAGTCGATTGAAGAGAAATCTCCTTTACTAACAAGTATTAACAATCCGATGAAAGCAACAACAATTCCCACTGTTTGTGTGACTGAGATTTTTTCTTTGAAAAAAATCATTCCGAGTATTACCATGAAGACGGGCGTAATGCCGATTATCCAGCCGGTATGTGAAGCGGTTGTCCATTGCAGGCCGGTTACTTGAATCCATAAATGAAAACAGGCAATAGCCGCAAGAAGTAAAATCCGGCCGTGGTCCCGCCAGTTGACGGCAAAACTGTTTTTCTGTTTTAAAGCCACCGCCGTTAGAAATGCTATTCCCAACAACTGGCGTACAAAAACTATTAATACGGGCGGTATTTCTCTAAGCACATCTTTTGTGGCAATAAAAGAAAAGCCCCAAACAATTACGGCAAAGAGCGGTTTCCAAATTATTTTGATTTTCGATTTACGGTTATGAATAGAAAAATCTCGAATCATTACTTCAATCTCCGCTTGGAGTATGAATTGATTTCAATCAAAGAGTGAAATTCAATTTCGGGTTTCTCTCCTTCATAGATAACTCTTGCGAGAAATAGGCCGGACGGCGGCGCGGTATAATTTGCCGGGGTGGGAGAATTGTGTTCGAGAAAATAAATTAAATCTTTCTCGGCAAGTTTTCCCCTGCCGATCTCAGCGAGCACACCCACCATTCTTCTAACTTGTTTCCATAGGAAATGCGAGCCTGTAATTCTAATTAATATTAGGTCGCCTTCTTCCTTCATCTGAATGCCTTCGATAAGAACCTTTGTGGATTTTTCTGTATCGTCTTTATCGGCGAAGGAAATAAAATCGTGCATACCGATAAAATGTTTTGCCGCTTTGCTCATTCTTTCAAAATTCAGTTCGTCTTTTATCCACCAGACAAACGGTTTGCCAAACGCCGTTCTTCTTCGGGAAATTTGATAAATATAACTCCTCCTTATCGCATCATGGCGCGCGTGAAATTTGGGATGCGTTTTTTCAACTTCAAGAACGGAAATGTCGGCAGGAAGTTCGTCGTTGAGTTTCATGCGAATAATTTCCGGCGCAATCATTGTTTTCACATCCAGATGCGCTACCTGGCAAAGAGCATGAACACCCGCGTCGGTTCTGCCCGAACCGTAAATTTCCATACGCTCACCTTTAAATATTTTTTCGGCAGCTTCGTAAAGCTTGCCTTGAACCGACTTGCTGTTCTTTTGCATTTGCCAGCCGCTGTAACGCGTGCCTTCGTATTCGATATATAATTTAAAACGGGCCATTATAATTCTTTAATTTTCAAACAAGACTTTCAGGCTATCTTAAAGCCAGGTGATTTTTATTTCTCCTTCCAGAGCTTTAAACTCTTTATTTCCCGTAACAAGGATTGCTTTTTTTTCTTTTGCCAAAGCCGCGGCAAAGGTGTCTGCATACGACATTTTATTATATGCTTTATAGTACGCCGCGTACAGTGTCAATTCTTTGTTTGCTTCAACAATCGTAATTGGATAACGGGCGAATGTATTTTTATATAACTCTGCCCTCTCTTTTCCTCCTTCTCTCTGGGCGATGTAATACCTCTCGCCCCAATTTATTACGGACAAGTAAACCTCGGCTTCATCGTTTAACGCCTTTTTCAATATTTCTCCGACTTCATTTACACCTCTTTCATTTTCCGCGTATTCAAGGAGAGAAAAACTATCGAGCACATAACGCTTCATAATTCACGCTCTTTCTTTTTTTCTTCCATAAGGGCTTTTAAGAGTTTTCCACCCGTTCCTAAAAATCCTTTATTTGCTTTGATTAATTCCGATGTAATTGGGATCATTTTTATTCCATCCTTTTCCTCATATAAATTAACCATGGTTCCCGGTTTTATGCCGAATTTCCTGCGAAGTTTTGAGGGAATCACTAATTGGCCTTTTGTTGTTACAGATGCTACTTCCATAATCTTCCCTTTCGTTTTACTTTCAATCAAAAGTTATACTATTTATAAAAGTAAGTAAAGCGTTTAATGTAAGACATTTCGAATTATGCGGACTCCGACCAATTATTTCGGTTTTGAATTTAAAAATTACACTTAGGGCCGGTACAAAAAATTCAGCTCTTTCTGCAGCAAGCTAACTTTAAGCGGTATCTTTCCTATCATTTCACCGTCGGCTTCTATCAAGCATTCCTTACCGATCGGCTCTATATAACAGCTCTCTACCTCGCGGTACAAAACGCCCGGATGCTGAATTAGTATTCCCTTTCTTATCTTTGAAAGATTTTTAAGGTAATCAAACAAACTGACTTCTCCGGCAAGCGTAATGGCTATTTTGCCGTCGTCAAGTACGGCGTGGGGCGCTATGCATAATCCGCTGCCGAAATATTTTGCATTTGCAAGACAAAGAATTAAAACGCTGCCCGACCAATTAAATTCCGACGACGATATTTTAATTTTTTTTCTCTGATAACTTAAAAATGTATTTAGCGTTGCGGCAAAGAAGGAAAGATTCGGCCCGTAAGTTTTGTTGCCTTCGTTAACCTTTTTTGCCACTTCAGCGCCCAAGCCAACATCGGTTATGTTGATAAAGTATCTAAGCGCATCTTGCCCGTTTATAGTTTTATATTCAAGTCTGCCTATATCGATTGGCTTGGAGTTCTGCGCGTCAATCAGTTCTTTAAGTTTGGAAATACTTTTCGAAAGTTTTAGCGTCCTTGCAAAGTCGTTTCCACTGCCGACCGGCAAAAGTCCTACAGAAAGATCGTCTCTTTTATTTTTCGGAACGCGCATAATACCGTTCACCACTTCATGCATTGTCCCGTCGCCGCCAACCGCAATTAGAAAATCCGTTCCTTCAACAATTGCTTCCTCGGCAAGGTCTTCCGCTTCTCTATTCGATTTGGTCGCTTTGAAAACAATCTTATAATCCTTAGAGAAATGTTTTGCGGCTTCGTGTTCAAGTTTATATTTGTTGAGATGGAGACCGTGGGCGACGAAAGAGATTTTTTTCAAATTAATAATTCCGCAAAAATATTTTTATTCGGGAAGTAATATAATCTTCATCAAAATTAAACGGCAGAAATAATTTGTATGATTATATTGCCGGCTTTACATCCTTAGTTAAGAAAGTCGGGGCGGTTTCGAAATCGAGCATGGCATTTATCAATTTTACTTTTTCATAATTATAAAATTCATTCTCCGAGATATCTTTCTCAAATATAATTCCGTCCCTCAACAATTCCGCTCTTTTAGTTCCCGTCAAGAGTGGAAACTTTGGTGTATACCAAATGTCTCCGTCCGATAAAACAATGTTTGAGAAAAACGAATCCGTCACGCGGTTATTCTTAACAATTATAACCGCGTCGCTGGCGCCGCAGTTATTTTCTTCGAGCAGTTTATCAAAAACCGTCCTGTCGTTATACTTGTAAGAATAGTCAATACTATCGCAGCGTACGAGTTTGAGAGTAATAATTTTTCGGGGTTTATATTCGCTCCATTCGATGCTATTAATTTCCCTTCCGTAAGTTATTCTGCATTTGTACAATCCTTTAGCGGCAAATTCCGGAACAACAAGAAATTTAACCGGATCAAATTTCTCGCTCAGACCAAACAAATCTTTCCGCGCTTTATTCATGCGCTCGGCGTGAAGGTCTGTGTTAAATAATTTCCCATCAAGTACTTTAATTGCTTCAGTTAATAGGCACATATACTTTATCGATTAATTCTTGGTATTCCAATTCCACGCTGCTTTGGTAAGTAATTCCGCCGCCGCTTCTAAAGTATAATTGTCCCCCTACGTTTTCGATAAATCGAATCATCACGGCGCTTTCCAAATTTTTGCCGTCGAATATACCGAATACTCCGGTATAATAATTACGCGGACCTTCTTCAACTTCTTTGATGATGTCAAGTGTTTTCTTTTTCGGCGCTCCGCTTATTGACCCTGCTGGAAGGAGCGTAAACAAAATTTCTCCGAGTTTTTTGCGGTAATCGCCGGACAGTTGACCGCTTATTTGCGAGCTTACCTGCAGCAGCTGCTTATCATGGGTTGCAATTTTTTCCACATAACGAAATTTATCAACCGCAACATTTTTTGCCACCATGCTCAAATCGTTGCGTATTAAATCCACAATCGTATTGTGTTCGGCAATCTCTTTCTGATCGTTCAAAATAATTGCCTCTGCGTTTTCAATTCCGGCATCAATTGTGCCTTTCATCGGAAAGGAAAACATTTTTCCCTTCTCAATTCTTACAAAAGGTTCCGGCGAGAATAAAACAAATTTGTCTCTATACAGCAGCTTATACTTTGCCCTGCTTAGAAGAAAAATATCCGTCATGGTTAAACTGGTTTCAATCCTGGTTGGAAAAGTAAGGTTAAGAAGATAAGTGTTGCCGGCACTCAGGTGATGCTGAACAGTATTAAATGCCGTGGCATATATTTCTTTATCAACAGGATACTTTTTAAAGATAAAATTATTGTTGATTTTCTTGGGGGAGGGAGAATTTTCTAAATTTCCGATGCAATAAAAGA
Source organism: Bacteroidota bacterium (assembly GCA_021814855.1). The sequence goes on from JAKAHQ010000004.1 coordinate 14,163, forward strand.
TTTCCGCTTTGTCAATTTCATTAAGTCGAAACACAAGCGGTTTATTCATCTCGAAATCAATTATAAAGAGAAACGGTTCTCCGCATGCACCTAAAGAATTCATCTTTTCTAATGCATTAACGCGTTCGCTCATTTACGAATTCTTTCTTTCGCGTTCAAACGTCTGTCCGCATACATGACAGATAAATAGTGAGTCTTTTGAAATTTCACTTTTTTGATCAACAGGGATGACCGTCTTGCTTCCGCAGTAAGGACAACAGATTTTTTCTTCACCATTTGGCAAAGCGCATGCTTTATTATTTTTTTCTTCCACTGGATTCATTTTACCTGTTTAGAGAAACATGATTTCACCATCAACGAATGCCTGCAAACGTTTTTCCTGCACGGGGCTAATAATAGCACTTACACCGTTATTAGGCAACAGGCGTCATAATTTAGATAAATGACTATTCCCTCCCTATTTTATATTTTGAATCCGGCAAAAATATTTTTTTATCAACAGCTCTTTTATAAATTATTTTTTTTACAAAAAGCTACTATCCAAAAGGTTATGATGAGTCCTTTACAAAATTTTTTCTATCCTAAAGCTATCTGCATTGCAGGCGCCTCGACCAAAGAAAAAAGCATTGGCTATGAAATACTTAAGACTATAAAAAATTACGGCTACACCGGAAAAGTTTTTCCGGTAAATCCAAAAGCCGGCGAGATTCTCGGCTACAAATGTTTTCAAAGTATCGACACCATAAAAGAGCCGATTGATCTTGCCGTGGTTGTCGTGCCGAAACAATTTGCGGAGGAAACAATTGACGCACTCCTTGCTCATGATGTAAAATCAATTATACTTATTACGGCAGGATTTAAAGAGGTTGGCAAAGAAGGCGAAGAGATTGAGAAACGGCTGCTCGCAAAAATTAAAAATGCCGGGGCGCGGATGGTTGGTCCCAACTGTATGGGCGTTATTAACACGCTTAGCGGGATTAAACTAAACGCGACTTTTGTAGCCGAAAAACCGGAGGCCGGGACAGTTGGTTTTCTTTCGCAGAGCGGCGCGCTTGGCGCGGCAGTATTAAATTCGCTCAGGGAAACAGATATAAAGTTTGCCCATTTTATAAGCGTTGGAAACAAAGCCGATGTAAACGAAACCGATGTGATTAAATTTTGGCAGGGCGACAATAACATAAATGTAATCACTCTCTATCTCGAAAGTTTTGAAAACGGCGCAGAGTTTATAAGGCCGTTTATTGAAGGCGAGATTACGAAACCCGTCATTGTGCTTAAAGCAGGAAAAACATCGAGCGGAATGAAGGCGGCTTCATCGCATACCGGCGCTTTAAGCAGCGAAGACAAAATTGTCGATGCTTTGATAAAACAATTTGGAATTATCCGCGTTGATAATTTGAACGAGCTTTTTAACACGGCAAAAGGTTTAGAAAATTTTAAAATCCCGAATGGAAATCGCATAGCCGTTATTACAAATGCCGGCGGTCCAGCTATTCTTTGCGTAGACGCCCTCGAAAAAGAAAAATTAATTCTTGCTTCTTTTTCAGACAAAACTAAAAAGACTCTGCGCCAAATTGTTCATCCCGAGGGAAGTATTAATAACCCGGTTGATCTACTGCCGGGAGGAACAGCAGAAATTTATAAGAATGTAATAGAAATTGTTGCCGACGACGAAAATGTAGACGCCATAATTTCCATCTTTGTTGAACCGGTAATGGTGCAGCCGTTCGATGTAGTTGAACATGTTTATTCGGTTGAAAGCAAAAAACCGATTCTTCAAGCTGCCATGCCGATGCCGGAGTTCTGGGAAAAGTATAGAAGAGATTCTCTTAAAAAATTACCGGTGTTTAGAAATCCGGAAGATCCTGCCGAAGTGATCTCAAATATGTTGTTCTATTCGAAATCTCGCCAACGTTTAATAATGAATAAAAATGAGTACGCAAAAACGATAGGGCTCCCGACTAAAAGGGAAATTAAATCGTCCGGTTTTCTTTTACCTAACGAAATAACCGCGCTATGCGAAAAGTACAATCTCCCGTTGGTCAAAAGTAAAATCATCTGCCCCGATGACATTCCCGGCGACGAATTCTTTCCATGCGTGTTAAAAGGAATAAACAAAAATGTTGTTCACAAATCCGAACTCAACGCTGTTAAGCTAAACATCAAATCGAAAGATGCGTTTATAGAGGCGGCAAAAGGAATAAAATTTAGTTTTAAACACGCGGGTCTCGATGTCGAAGAGTTTCTGGTTCAGAAATACGTTAAAACAAGATTCGAACTGCTTATCGGAGGTTTCAGAGATCCTTCGTTCGGTCCCGTTATTGTTTTCGGTTCCGGCGGAAAATATGTGGAAGCTTTTGACGACACTGCGACCAAATCATGTTACCTATGCGACGACGATATTGAAGACATGATTAATTCCACGAAGATCGGAAGAATTCTTCGAGGCGTTCGCGGTGAAGAATCATATGATATTTCCGAATTGAAGCGGATAGTTTCTTATTGTGCAAAAATGATGGTTGAAAACAAGAATATTGAAGAATTCGACTTGAATCCTCTTATCGCCGGCGAAGACAAAAATTATTACGCAGTCGATGTTCGGATTAAAATAAAAGCTGCAACCGACGCATTTGGATAAACATATTTTATTCAGTTACTTTTGCATACAAAGATTTAAAATACTCGGAGACACAGGCTTGAAAAGAGCATAACGGATTAAGATAGCTGCCGAAAATTTTTCATCAATAAATTAATTATCCCTCGCGCAGGTAATCTTTATCCTTCTCTTTTAGCCGGTGGTAATAACCGCGGCATGCGGTTTTTCTATTTTAAACCGCTCATGGTAATCAAATGAAAATTATCGGAAATCCATTTATGAGTAAACAATTTTTAGCATTCCACAACGTTTCGTTCGGATATGAAAGTTCTCTTGAAAATATACTCGGTGATGTCTCAATAAAAATTGCACGGGGTTGGACTGGCGTGATTGGTTCCAACGGTTCCGGGAAAACAACTTTGTTAAAATTAGCTTGCGGCTTATTAACTCCTAATGACGGCTCAATAGAGCGCCCTGCAAATTCTTACTACAACGAACAACGAACGGACTGCGAGCCAATTAACTTTATGGAATTACTTCAAAGCTATGATAAACTCGTTTTTCAATTGATTGACGGGCTACAAATCAAACCAGATTGGATTGAAAGATGGGAAACTCTTTCGCACGGTGAAAGAAAGAGGGCACAAATTGCCTGCGCGCTTTTTAACCAACCCGATTTGCTTGCTATCGACGAGCCGACTAATCACCTCGACAGTGAAGCGAAAAAAATGCTGCTTGATTCGTTAAAATCATATAAAGGCATTGGGCTGCTTGTAAGCCATGATAGAGAATTAATCGAAGACCTCTGCGCACAATTTATTTTTATTGATTCTCCCGTAATAGATTTTCGGCGCGGCAAATTATCAGAGGTTATGAAGCAGAGAAAATCAGAAAATGACTTTGCGCTTAAACAGATTGAGATAAAACAATTGGAACTCTCCAAACTTGAGAAGGAATATCAACGAAGAAGCGCCGTTGTGGAAAAAATGAGGAAGAAATCTTCCAAAAAAGATATCGACAAAAAAGATCATGATGCAAAAGCCAAAATTGATTTAGGAAGGTTAACCGGCAAGGATGCCGTGGGCTGATTCCAGCCGGGGCTCCAGAAAGGATTGCCGAAGGCGGTGAACAGCAGCGGCGCCGTTTCGCCCGCCACGCGCGCCAAATCCAGCAGGATTCCGGTCACAATG
>JAKAHQ010000267.1 GCA_021814855.1 Bacteroidota bacterium
TAGCGCATACTTCTGAGCACCAATTTTCATGAAGTAAACATTTGGAAGCGAAGTAACAACATGAAAATGTTTTGAGTAAGGAAGAAAATTCATAAACGTGAAAACAACCAGAACATGCATCCACCAAAATATTTCCGCTAAGATCTTTGAAGTTTCGTTCGGTGAGTTGAAAAAGATTCCGCTAAGCCAGTAAGAAACCGGACGGACTTCATATTCGGCGAGATGAAAATTCTCATTGGCTACTTGCGAAATGTTCTGACCGAACATCGCAACTACTACGCCCAGGATTAAAAACAATATTACTGCCGCATCAAGGTTATGCCCTTTTACCTGGAGACGTTCGACCTTCTGAATAAATCTTCTATATAAAGCCCATAGAACAGCAATTACTACAAAGATACCAAAGAAATCTTGAACGAGAGTTATTACTGAAAATAGCGGACCAAGGAATCGAAGCGAAAATGGTGGATAAAATCCCTGCACAATTGCTTCGATAACCGCAAACAGGAAGATTAGAAATCCCCAGAATATCATTGCGTGGATGGGGCCGGCAATATTATCCCGCAAAATTTTTGATTGGGCTATGCCGACTTTCAAAACATTTTTAATTCTTTCGCCGGGTTGGTCAAATCTATTTTCCGGCTGACCCAACTTTACATACGAAAGAATTCTTCGCAGATTAAACGCAAAGAATCCCATCGCGCCAAAGAAGATAATTATGAAAACTATTTCTCTCATATACTGGATATCGATTAATGGATTATGGAAGATTAGGATATTTTTTTGAAACAGTCTTGTAAATGCCGAATGCAGCAACGGTTTTAATTAAATCCCAAACTGAAAAAATTATTGCGCCGCTAAATAAAGCTTTATTTATATCTCCTCCCATAAACAGACTCAAATAACCGGCGCCGGCAATTAAGATTAATAACTGTCCGGTAAAAAATGCAGTGAATAAAACTAATGCATTTCTTTTTTCTTCAATTAAGTAGCCCACCAAAAATGCTGCAAAAGGAAATGACAGTAAGTATCCGCCGGTAGGTCCAAAGAGTTTTGCTATTCCAAAAGAGTACTCGGCAAAAACCGGTAATCCTAAAATGCCCGCCACCAGGTAAATTATTTGACTGTACACTGCATTACGGGAACCCAAAAGAGCGCCTGCTAAAAGCACAACCATCGTTTGTAATGTAAACGGTACGGGCTGAGTTGGAATATTGATCTGCGCCGATATCGCCGTGAGAAACGAGAACGCAAAAATCCAAAATAATTCCGAAGAACGAACCTTGGTTAAAGAATGTATTAAAACGCCGCTGCCGGCTTTTTCCCTAATTTGCATGTTTTCCTCATTCCATATTTAGATTAAAAAATTTCAATGTTCTACTTAATAGATTTTCAAATTTTTCGTTCGATCCCGCAAACGGATGCTCAATGCCGAAAGTATGGCCTGTTCCGAATAATTTTAAAAATTCGGTTTTGGATTTATCAGCCCAATTATAAAGTTGTTCTGCTTCCTCAATCGGAACGGCTAAATCCTGATCGCCATGAGCTATTAGTAACGGGCAATTTAACTTTCTTAAAGCATTTTCAATATTTAAACTTCCGGCAGAATTATTTTCCATATCATCCAGCAGTGAAACATTCAATCTCATCAACTGATTAGTCCGAGTGTTCAAAGCTTCGAAAAAACCTTTTTTACGCCAATCAGATTTTTGTCTTTCCGAATATCGATCGAATTTTGAGATTGCCGCCCAGGTTGCTACAGCAAATAAATCTCTTCTTTGCGAAGCGGACAAAATTGCAATTGCACCGCCCCGGCTATGCCCAATTAATCCAATTTTCAAATTTTTTGCTAATCTAAAGTAACCGTCATTAACCGCATCAATAATTTCGTTAAGCTCTCGAATCTCCCTCGAATATGTATTTTTTGCAAATTTATCTAATTCTGTAAACTCAAATTCATTTTCCCCTATGCCGTTATGGGAAAAATTAAAAGTAATAACAAAATAACCGTTTTTTGCAAAGTATTCGCCAAGATACGGAACAAAACCCCAATCCTTAAATCCTTTGAAGCCGTGAATAAAAATAATTGTTTTCTCGGAGAAAAATTGTTCATTCAAAAAGCAGGTGATTTTAATTAGCTCTCCGTCCGAAGCTGAAAAATTGTAATCTTTATTCATTTGCGAACAAATATGAGATTTTGGGGCGGAAAAGTCAAGATTTACCAATCTGGTGAGAAATTTGGAATCGACGGATTTAGATGGGACAAATAATTTTATTTTTTATATCATTTACCTATTTTTCGCCCGCCAAAAAATAAATTCCACAATGAGAATACAGTTTAGAGAAGAACATGAAATGTTACGGCGAATGGTGCGCGAATTTACGAACGCAGAGATTCGCCCCCTTGCCCGTAAAATTGATGAAGAAGAAAGAATTCCGGATGAATTGATAAAAAAAATTGCCGATGTCGGCCTTTTAGGTTCCGCATTCCCGGCAGAATACGGCGGCGGTGGATTTGGAGAGATCGGTTATTTGATAGCACAGGAAGAAGTTGCGAGAGCTTGCGGATCTACCGCAACAATGATAGGCGCTCATCAATCAATAGGAACCAATGCAATTTTTCTTGGCGGAAGTGAAGAATTAAAAAGGAAATATCTTCCCTCTTTAACATCCGGAGAAAAAATTGCGTCGTTTTGTTTAACTGAAGCCGGGGCCGGTTCGGATTCATTCAACTTAAAAACCACCGCCTCATTTAAAAACGGTAAATGGATAATTAACGGCGAAAAATTATGGATTACTAACGGCGCCATCGCCGATATATTTTCAGTCTTTGCCCGGACCGAAAAAGGAATCACTGGATTTGTAGTCGAAAAAAATTTCCCCGGCATCCACATAGGTCCTAATGAGAAAAAATTGGGCATAAAAGGAAGTGTTACCAACACAATACAATTTGAAAATGTGGAAGTCCCGCCGGAAAATATGATAGGAACTGACGGGCGAGGATTTTTAATAGCAATGAAGGCCCTCGATGCCGGTAGATTAACCGTAGGAGCTTGTTCGCTTGGCGCCGCAAAGGAAATGATGAAATTAGCTGTGGATTATGCTAAGCAGCGAAAACAGTTCGATAAACCGATAATCGATTTTCAGGCTATTCAATTCATGATTTCAGATATGACTTCGAAAATTTACGCCATGGAAAGCATGTTATACCGGGTAGCGGATAAATTTGAACAAGGGCTCGATATTTCCCACGACGCTGCGATTGTGAAACTTTTTTGTTCGGAAGCTGTTGCAGAAGTAGCCGATATGGCTTTACAGATTCACGGAGGAATGGGCTTCTCCAGGGAATTGCCAATTGAAAGATTCTACCGGGATGCAAGAATACTTCGTATATTTGAAGGGACAAGTGAAATTCAAAAGTTGATTATAAGCCGTAAAACAATTAAGAACAACGGCGACTGGAAATTCGATGGCTAAGATACTGGTTATACCTTCGATTGATATTTACAACGGAAAGACGGTTCGTGTTGTTCAAGGAATTGCCGAGCTTTGTTGCAAAGAATACGGAGACGATCCGGTTGAAATGGCAATGATTTGGCGAGCCGAAAATGCCAAAGCTCTCCACGTAGTAGATTTTAACGCCGCTCACGAACACTCGCATACAAACTTCGAGATAATAAAAAAAATTTGTTCCTCAGTGATAATTCCAGTCGAGATGGGCGGCGGCATTAGAACCTATGAAGATGCAAAACAAGCTTTCGATCTTGGCGTTGCGCGAATTGTAGCGGGAACAATGGCCTATGAAAATCCGGATGAGTTCCGTAAAATTCTCGATGAGTTTACTCCCAACAAAGTAGTCGCCGCAATCGACGTAATTGACAACGAAG
>JAKAHQ010000268.1 GCA_021814855.1 Bacteroidota bacterium
CCATGAATACAGCCAACCCCGCAAGCGCGACTAATAAATTCTTAACCCAAAAGGATGTTAACCTTAGTGGTTATAATGATCTGAAAATTGGCAATTTTGCCGGTGCCGGTGTAAGTATATGTCCAAGCGACTGGTTGCCCGCCTCGCTTATTCCACTTGCCGGCACTTATGATTCATCCTCAAACAATTATGGCAACTACAAATGCGTTGTCGATAATTCTATTATGGTCTACATCGCGGCCTTTGTTTACAAATTTGTTGGCAATAATATTACAATAAAAGCTTTTAAGGATTATGATTATAATAACAATGCAGCCGTTGCAGATGGTTTTGTTTTAAGCCGTGCATTTATAAATAATAATGCAGTGGTTAAGGGGAAGTTCTTTGATAAATACGATTGGTCGCTGACTAATTTCGTTTATAATACAACGGGTATAGCAAGTTCAATTCAAAACGGCAATCCTATTTCATCATCTTCAGAAAGTAATAGAAACGCTTCAAATAATTATGGGGGTAGTTTTTCAAATTGCAAAAGTAATTCTCAATCACCGGCAGATAATTATTCCGGCGCAATAGCAGCGGCAAAGAGTAGAGGTAACGATTTCTATTGTGCGAGATTATCTGATTGGAGAATGCTGTCTCTCCTATCCCTTGCACAATCTCAAGCCGCAACATCAACAACATATTGTAATTGGTACGATGAAACCGGCGTTAAAAATTTTCCGCGCGGTAATAACAATTACGGCGCGGATTACAACGACGCAACGGCTACCTGGACTGTTTGTGACGACGCCTATTGGGCTGGTAGAAACGAAGCCAGAAAAACCGGGAGTTGCTCAACGCTGGCTTTATCAACGCACAACGGCCAAGCTTGCGGCATTGCCGACGTGCAAGGCAACCAGTGGAAGATAGCTTTAGGTATGACGTGCGCGGCTACGTCGAAAAATATCACAGCAATAACAAGAGCAAACCCGGCAATTTTTACAATCGCCGGGCATGGTTATACAACCGGCCAACTAGCATTTATTGACGGTAGCGATACAACCTAGTGGCAAAATCTATTGCAATACATGTTCGTCGATGTTGAGGTAATTGATGCTAATACAATCAAATTAAAAAAGCGTACCAACGATGCAAACAATGGGACTTACGTTGATACGAGTGCATTGAGTCTTGACTATGATGGCAGTGGGTTTACGCTCGTTACTGGATCGTCTTACATTTTAAAAGAATCGGTTGATATTAGAAATGTGACAGCCGGAAATACTCTTGCTACGGATCATTGGGGTGCAACTGGTATAGCCGCTCAATTTGACGCGCTTGATATATCGGATTTTCTAATTAACAAATATACAACAGATAAATTCGGCAACTCCACCAATGATGTATTTGGAATGAGTACTGATCGAACATCGAATGTATATAAACTCACATCTTTGGGGCTGCCAAAAAATCGTAATTCAATCAGCCCTGCCGGCACCAATCAATTCGGCACTGACCTATTTTATAAATTTATCAGAAATGAACTGTGCCCGCTAGTCGGCGGCGCTTGGTATGACGCGTCCTCTGCCGGTGTGTGGGTACTGAACCTGAACAGCAACCGGACTAATTCCACTCGCGGTGTGTCTGGGCGTTCGTGCCTTAATGTGTAGATGATTAGCGAACGATAGTGAGCGGAGAGATATGGCAGAATACCTTTTAATAGTAAAAAAGATTAGAGACCTGATTATTTACAATAATATCATGCTCAAGCAATTTCCGAAACATGAGAAATATCTTTTAGCAAATAAAATTAGGGAGACGGGATATGAAATATTTGAAGCCGCCATAGTGATCAATAAGAAGTTCCACAAGAAAACAACTTTTACGGAATTGAATATAAAACATGAATTATTAAGACAATTTGTGAACCTGGCATTTGAACTAAAATACATTGATTCACAAAAACATAGAGTATCGCAATTAAAAATTGATGAGGTTGGTAAAATGATAGGATCTTGGATAAAGAGAGAATTTGGAAATGATGATCAAACGGGTAGCGCTTAAATATGTGCCCGATAGTCGGCGGCAATTGGAATAACACGTCCAATGCCGGTGTGTGGGAACTGAACCTGAACAACAACCGGACTAATTCCAATCGCAATGTGTCGGGGCGTTCGTGACTCTGATAAAAATTTGAAAGCTATTTTGTTAAGGCAAAATAGACGTATATATCAAAGGGAGCGTTATCCTTGCCTGAATTGGCAAAAATAAAACTAAATAATAATTATGGTAATCTTCTTATGATGAACTTCTGATTATTTAGGAAATTAAAAAAAAATGAAAAGAATCGGCAATTTAAAACAATATTGGTGTAACTACGAAGCTCTATTAACTGCATGGCATGAGGTGAGAAAAGATAAAACCTATCATCACCAGATATTGGCTTTCGAAAATAACTTGGCAGTTAACCTTACTAGAATCTTGACAGAAATAGAAAATAATTCTTACCAGGGAAAACCTACTAGAGATTTTTATATAACTGATCCAAAGAAGCGGCTTATACAAGCTCCACATCTCGAAGATAGAATTGTACAGCATGCATTGCTAAAAGTTATAAGGGATTTAATCGAAAACCGTTTCATAGATCAAACCTACGCATGCAGAACCGGGAAAGGCACGCATAAAGCAAGCGGATTGCTTAAATCATATTTAATTACTTATAAGAATAACGGCTATTATCTCAAGATCGACGTTAAAAAATTTTTCTACTCAATAAATCATAAAATTTTAGAGCACCAATTAAAAAAGATAATTAAATGCAAACCCACGCTCGAATTGCTTAAAAAGTTCTACCATAACGATTCGGGTATTGGCTTGCCCCTGGGGAATGTAACCTCTCAAGTGCTTGCGAACCTTGCGCTTTCTCCCGTTGACCATTTTATTAAACGCATATTAAAGATTAAACATTACATCCGCTACATGGATGATTTTATTCTTCTTTGTAAAAGCAAATTGAAATTAAAATTAATATTAAAGAACATAAACAGATTACTCGCTCATCTCCATTTAACGGCTAACGAGAAAACTCAAATAGGCTTAATAAAAAATGGTATTGATTTTGTTGGATATAGAACTTGGTTCACTCATAAAATTATTCGCAAACGATCCCTTTATAAAATAAAAAGAATACTGAAAAAATTCCCGGATCAAAACCGAATTTCATCTTATATGTCGCACTCAAAGCAAACTGCTTCTTTATTATACGTGGTTCGGCAAATCTTGGAGTCAGCTCCGGATTTTGAATATTTTGTAAAACACTGGTTAATAAAAAATAAATACGAGGTTCATAATGCGCTACTTCAGATGTAAACAAATTGTAAATGATATTACCACCCTATCTCTCAAGACAGACGCTATGGAGACGTCCTATCTCTATCATCAAGATGGGGATATGCAGTACTGGGGTGTCCAGACAGATGATCCGGGCTTCTTACTAAGCCAGCATCCGGAATGCGAGGTAACGGAACTTACTTACCCAGAGATGGCTCCTATATTAAAAAGTTGTAAAATGATGCGTGACTTGGACATCATCATCGAAACAGAAATCGCTAAGGAATATTCAATTGGAAAAGAACTCAAGTTGAGGGATTTAGCCGCCAACGACCCTGAGAGGATTGAGTATGAAATTACCAAAGAAGCTATCAAAGTGCCGGTAAGAGCGAAAAAGGTCGAATTGGGACTGGTTTTATAAGACAATTAATGTGGCCTTAATGCTGCAATAAGGCCTAATTAAAAAGTCTGCTTTAAAGTCAGACTCGGGGTTCCAACGATTTCTCAAACTAAATGGTAAAATTTCTCAAAATCCGTGGCGCGTTATACGTGACAAAA
>JAKAHQ010000269.1 GCA_021814855.1 Bacteroidota bacterium
TTCGAGTCTTGAGAATTATCTGATCTCAAGCATGGCTGCGATGATTCATACAAAGGAATTTAAAGTAACAAAAGGGAAGCCCAAAAGAATTGCTCTGGTTGGACCCACCGGCGTTGGCAAAACTACGTGCATAGCAAAACTTGCTGTCATCTCGAAGATCATTCATAAGCTAAAGGTAGGACTTATCTCTATAGATACATACCGCTTAGGCGCAATAGACCAGCTAAGAATTTTTTCCGAAATAAGCGATATTGAAATGGCGGTTGCTTATGAACCGGAAGACATTCCAAAATTAGTTAAAAAGTTTAAGGATAAGGATCTAGTTTTTATAGATACCGTTGGACGGAGCCAGAAAAACAAGGAGAATTTGGAAGCCATTAAAAAGTATTTGGACATGGCTAAGGTTGATGATACTATTCTTGTTGTAAGTTCTACCAGCTCGACGCGTACGCTTAATGATGTAGCCGAACGATTTAAAGTCATGGATTATAATTCGGTTATCTTCTCAAAAATTGACGAAGCGGTTGCCTACGGGAATATTCTAAACCTTGTTGTTAATCATGAAGTGCCGGTAATGTTTTTAACTAACGGGCAGGTTATACCGGATGATATAATTTCGGTAAATCCGTCATTCTTGGCGAATATGATTTTTTCGGGTAAACTTTATAAATGATTGGTCAGGCATCAAGACTAATAGAATTAAAACAGCTTGCAGGTGGAGTTAAACGCGGCTCATCTGCAAAAATTATCTCTGTTTGTTCCGGCAAAGGGGGAACGGGCAAAACATTCTTTTCTTCGAACTTTGCTTATCAGCTTTCTCGCTTGAACAAGAGAATATTGCTTGTGGATCTCGATCTAAACTTTTCGAACATTAATATTCTTTTGAACCAGGCGTCCGGCAATTCCTTATCGCATTTTTTTGAACAGACTAAAACTCTCGATGAAATAATTTTCAACTACTCCTCCAATCTTGATTTAATATTCGGCGATTCAGGCAAAGGTAACTTTCCGCGGGTGAGCAGGGAAGTGCTCGATTATTTTTTTGTATCGCTGATAAAGGTATACGACCGCTATGATTATATTATTATCGATTCCTCTGCCGGCGGCGGCGAGCTTTTACTCCATCAACTTACAAAATCCGATTTTGCAATATTTGTTATATCTCCGGAACCGACCGCAATAATGGATTCTTACGTTGTAATCAAGCTTCTTAAAGAAATGCGGGCAGACCTGAAAAAGTACGTAGTTGTAAACAAGTGCATGGATAAAGAAGAAGGCGCGGGTTCATTCGGTAATCTTCAAGTGGCGGTTCAGCATTTTTTAAAGGATGAAATAAATTACCTCGGCAAAATCGGTTTCGACGCTTACGCTCACAAATCGATAATCAACCAGGAATTGCTTTGCCGCTACTATATGGAAAGCGAAGCCGGCAAAGATATATTCGCTATCGCGATGCAATTTATAAAAAACATTCAGATGGCTAATAATAACCAATCATCTTTCGGCTCCTAATAAAATCCCTTTCAAATCCAACGAATTTTGTACAAAAGAAGAGCATGCCGGTGGTATAGTGTTTGCAATTTGGTATGTAAAAACAAGGCCGTCATGAATAAAATAATCTTACAGTTTGGAATTTTAGTCTTCTTGTTCTCCGTCATCTATTTTACTCAACGCGGCATGGGTTTCGAAAAAATTCTACTCAACTCTTTTGCCATCTTCATACTTCTCACAATCATGCTGAGTATTCTGGTAATCGGTTTAATAAAAGCTATAAACCGTAACTCTTTCAATAAACTAAATGAAATTTCCGACCATTTAGCAGGGAATAAGAAACATGAGTAACGCAACTCTTTGGGCATCGTATAAACAAAATCCTTCCCCTGAACTGAAAAGACAGATTGTAATGACATACGTTAATCTGGTTCATTACGTTATTACTAAAACCAGTCTGGTGCAGAACGGACTTTTGGACAGGCGTGATTTTTTTCAATTTGGAATTGAAGGATTGAGCGAAGCTATCGATCGTTTTGATCCGGATTACGGGACAAAATTTGAAACCTATGCAATCCAAAGAATTCGCGGAAAAATTTACGATGAACTGCGAAAGTATTCGAATAAACATGAGTACGCCGGGGAAGTTGGAAATAACTCCAGTTACGGTACGTCCGATATATCGTTAAATCACAACATAAATGATGAGGACAGCATGCAGTTCCATGAAATGGTTTCCGGAAGCAGCGAAGTTCCCGATGCCATTCTTGAAAAGAAAGAACTGAAACAACATCTTTTAGAAATGATTAAAGAACTTAACGAAAGAGAAAGGACCATCCTGAGTTTATATTATTATGAAGAGCTTAATTACAAAGAAATAGCCCAGGTGCTGAATATTACTGTTTCCAGAGTATCGCAAATCCATTCAAGAATTCTCAACTCTCTTAAACTAAAATTGGCTGAATATAATGCATGAAGTACGAACTCCCGAATTAAAGGAACAAATTAAAAGACAGCTGAGCAGCATAGGCACTGTTCCGTCGATTCCGCATATCATTACCGAAGTTTCTGCATTATTAGACAGCGATAGAACAAGCGCAGCGGATTTATGTAAAATTATTTCACGGGATCAGGGCATTGTAACAAAAATTTTAGCCGTTGCTAATTCGCCGTTGTACGGACTCCCAAGAAGGGTTTCAACTATAGAGTTTGCAGTTGTAATAATTGGTTTTGAACACATAAAAAATATTTTAGTTGCACTCTCGCTTGTTGATGTGTTTAAGACAAGAAATACCCCTAACTGGAACCAGAATGCTTACTGGACTCATTCTTTATTAACAGCCACAGCCGCTAAAAGAATTGCAGACGATTTGCACTATCCTAAATCCGGCGAAGTATTTACCGCCGGCTTGCTGCATGATCTCGGACTTGTTGTTTACCAGCGATATCTCAACGGCGACTTTAACAAAATTGTAAAGCTGGTCGATGAAGAGCAGATGCGTCATTTAAATGCCGAGGAATTGGTTCTTGGTTATACTCACCAGGATATAGCGGAATATCTTTTAGAGAAATGGAATTTTCCTCCATATATCGGGCAGGCAATTCTGTATCATCACAAACCGTCTTTGGCGGAAGATCGTAAAGTGCTTGCATCGTTAATTCATCTTGCGGATTATATGACGCAGCGCTTAAACACCGGTAGCTTTAGCTGGGATAATAGTTACGAGTTCGACGATAATGTAATAGATATACTCGGCTTCGGAAATTTTGAGTACCTGGAAAAATTTATTGGAAGTTATGAAGAATTATTTAAAAGTCATCTTGAATCATTAAATATATAGGTCGTTATGTCAACAACAGCAATTAATACCAACCCCAAACGCGAGAGAACGGAATTAATTCTCAAAAAGGTTAATACCATTTCTCCGATTCCTAAAATTCTCTCCGAGGTTCTGCAGCTATTGGCCGATCCTTATACGAGTCCTCACGTTTTGGCCAAAGCCATATCCAAAGATCAGAGCATTGTTCTAAAATTACTGACAATTGCGAACTCTCCGTTTTACGGATTGACAAAGAGAGTTTCGTCAATCGAATTTGCGATAATGATCCTTGGATACGACGAAATCCGAAATATAGTATCGGCTTTATCTCTTATGGAGTCGATAAAAAATAAAAGCGATCAATACCTTGATCAGAAACAGTTTTGGATGCATTCCATTGTTACAGCCACAATTGCAAAAAAACTTGCTATGGATTTAGGTCTTGAAAAAAATGGAGAAGCATTCATAGCCGGTCTGCTGCACGATCTTGGAATCTCCGTCGTTCATAGATTCATGCATTCGGATTTTGTAACCATGAGCGAAATGATAGCCAAGGGC
>JAKAHQ010000270.1 GCA_021814855.1 Bacteroidota bacterium
TGCATATTAAAATGATGAACCGCGTAATGAGTCGTATCATAAAATAAATAGCCGGTAAGAAAGCCCGAGAAAAAAGGGGCTACATAATTTTTCCCGAATAGAACTAAAAATAATCCGTAAAAAAATAACGCAAGGGGTATGCTTACCGAAGGCGGCATTACTAATCGTTTGGAGTCTTTAGGATAATCGTGATGAACGCCGTGAATTACAAAATGAATTCTCTTTCCCAAATTGCTGCTTGGAACGTAGTGAAATACAAAACGATGAAGCGTGTACTCGGTAAAAGTCCATATTACAATTCCTACCATGAATAATGTAATAATCTGCGAAGTTAACAGATAATAGATTTCGGAGCTTGCATATAAAAAATATATAATAACCGGCGTGTAAACGATTAGCGGTACTGTCCAATGTACTCTCGATAATGCTTCCATCCAATCGCTTTCAAACATTCTTACGGTTTCATCATTATTGGAAACATATTTCTTCGGCATTTCCATTCCCTCGTTGTTTTTCTCGGTCGAATATAATTAAAAGGTCAAGAAAATTAAACTATATACAAAACACGCAAATCTTAATTATAGTTCTCTGAATTCCAAATTGCCAATCAGATTCACACCGATACCGTAACCGGCAGGCATAATTAATTGCCCTTCTCTTTCAGTCCGGCACAAGAACGGATCGTTGCCGATTAATAAGTTGCCGTCTAGGTCCGCGTAGTCAATCAATGGAGCCAACTGTATAGCAGCAGAGATAGCGCATGAAGTTTCCGTCATACAGCCCATCATTATCCTTAATCCTAATTCCCTTGCCCTTTTTATAATTAAGTAGGCCTCGGATATCCCTGTGCACTTCATTAGTTTTATATTGACTCCGTGGAAAGCATTCATAATTTTATCAAGGTCGTTAAACCGTTGAAAGGATTCATCCGCAATAATTGGAAGAGGCGAATTTTCTTTTAGCTCCATGGAGCCATCCAAATTATTTTTAAGCATTGGCTGCTCGATCAAAACAATATTATTTTCTGCCAGCCATGATATTATCTCCAAAGCATATTCAAAATTATTCCATGCCTGGTTTGCATCCACATAAAGAGGTTTATCTGTTTCTCCTCTTATAAGTTTGATAATTTCTTTATCGCGATCGGTTCCTAATTTTATTTTTAGAATTTTGTACGGCTCAGCTTCTTTTAATTTTTCGCGAATCACCGAATCGGTATCGAGCCCTATCGTAAATGATGTAAACGGAAGAGAGATAGGATTTATTCCGTAAATTTCAGAACAAGATTTCTTTAGCAACTTGCCAAGCAAATCATGGAGTGCAATATCAATTGCAGCTTTGGCAGGGGAATTTCCTTCTTCAATTGAATCGACAGCTTTAAGAGCCGTTCTTAAATCATCAAGCGTAAAAATATCTTGGAGATATACTTTCTTTAAAAATTTTAAAACCGATTCCTGATTTTCAGTTAGATACGGAGGCAAACTTGCTTCTCCGTATCCGTAAAGTCCGCCTTGTTCCAATCTAATCAGAACAGCAGGCGTGCTTCTTCTCGAATGATACGAAATCCTGAATTCATGTTTGAGTTCAAGATTATATGGAAGATAACTTAAGCGCATTATTCCCGGCAATTGTTCGCACTAAAATAAAAAAGTCACCATAAAAGGTGACTTTTTTGTAAAAAGATTTCTGAAAGATTATTTAAGCATAATCATCTTCTTGGAAGAAGTGAAAGCGCCTGCCGTAATTCTATATATATAAATTCCGCTGGCAACCCTGCTGCCAGTGTTGCTTTCTCCGTTCCATTCAACCGAATAATTGCCTGCGCTCATTTCATGAGAAACAAGTGTTTTTACTTCTTGTCCCAATAGATTATAAATCTTTATTGTAACTAAAGAATTTTTCGGCAATGAATAATTTATCACCGTCGAAGGATTAAACGGATTAGGATAATTCTGTGCCAGTTTAAACTCGGTTGGAATTTCTTTCGGAGTTTCGACAGCAGTAATCCCGTTATTGCCAAATGCGAACGTAGGACCGTCTTTAAGTTCCTGACCATTTAACCTGTATTGGCTTGTAACAGTTGCGCCGATTGGTATGTTTGAGTTTTCAAATCTTAAAGTCACGCTGCCGGGATTAAATAATCCGTCAATTAAATGCGGAGACTGAACAACATAAACTGCTGTTCCGGGTTCAGTTTCAAAACCATGAATGTATTGATCGGCAAGTTTAAGATTATTCGCGAACGATTGAAATTTTATTTTGAGCGGATCGTAATGCAAGATTACTTCCAGACTGTTTACATTCTTTGCATTCTGGATGCTAACCGGTATAACCACAGATGAATTTTGTGTTATTGAAATATTCGGCATAGAAATATTTCCGACAACAATCGCCGGCGATACAATATTTGCAGAAGGGTTCAAGAATAAAAACAACTCGTTCAAATCCGTTTGATTAACCTGGCTGTCGCTGTTAAAATCTGCGTTGGCTAACGCGGTAGGATCGGTTATTATTTGTGTGCCGAGCAAATGATAAAGCAGCGCCATAAAGTCATCCATATTTACAACGCCGTCAAGGTTGACATCTCCTTTTGCTTGAACAATACCGTTGGGATCGTAATAATTGATCAAGCTTTGATTATAAACAAAAACCGGTTGATTATTTCCCAAGAAATTCGAATTAACACTGCCGATAATCGTGAATCCAGGAGAACCGGGCGTTGCGGCATTAGGTAGAATCTGCATATTCAATTTAAATAATGTTCCGTTCGAATCGATTGGCGCATTACCAAACGCATAGAACTGTATGAATCCAGAATCCGGCGGAGTTACGTTGTGAATTACGGTATCTATGACCGACAATGTAGTCCACTGCTTTTGGTTAATCAATCCGCTCGCGTTGGAAAGATATCCGTTATAATGAAGTTTGGATGCGTCGTAAGAAAATTTTCCTTGAAGAACATTATAGCTGTTCCCCTTTGTTACAATATTAACCGGCAAATAATACGATGCGCCTCTAAAAGATTTTGGCAACGATCCGATGCTGATTGTAGGAGGAAGTTTACTGCCGAAAACCGAACCGGTATAATCAACTCGTCCTGATTTGATCGGCTGAAATTGCGTATCGAGAGAATCATAAATCAAACTTTCAATATCAAACTGACTGCTTGCATAAGCAAAATCGTTTGAGCGGGCATTTACATTGTAAGGAGAAAGATTAGCGATAGCGCTATTAATGCCTCCAACGCTTTGATCAAAGACGCAATTATTAAAAATAAGTCCGTTCGGTTGAGAACCAATAGGTGTCAATCCGACATCATTAAAATTGGTTATGTAAATAGCTTTGGGTGTTGCCGGAGAAAATGTCGGCGGTCCAATATAATTTGGACTAGGATATGGAACAGAATTTATGAATTGCGCACCTTTCACGTTCAAATCATTCACTCTTCCGGTTATGCAAATATCGCTTCCCATCCAGTAACCAGAGCCAACAAAAGAATTGCCGGAAAAAACAAATGATCCGTCAAATAGCGGCGAATTGGTAACACTTGAATAAATTGAGAATCCGGGCGAAGCAAAGAAGATTCCGCCGGTGTTATTCTTAAATTCGTAATTGCCGGTAAATTTTAAATTATCCGTTGAGTTGCTCAATGAGTTCTGGTTCGGGTAGACAGGAACCTGCAAAGGCACTCCCATTATATTCAAAGAAAAATTTGATGGGTCGACAATTACCGCCTCACATTTGTTTTGATTAATTCTACCGCCGTTAAATGTTAATGAGCTGCATGAACCGATTAATAGCGCTCCCGAATTTTGTGTGGTAACGTTGAACCAACTGGAATTTGTGATAGTCAGATTGGTAATTG
>JAKAHQ010000005.1 GCA_021814855.1 Bacteroidota bacterium
TCAATAAGTAGAAATCTGTTTTGATTTGTTAAGAAGAAACCGGGCGCAATTGCATTAACCCGTATATTCACTTTGGCAAAGTGAACGGCAAGCCATTGTGTCAAGTTATTAACGGAAGATTTGGCCGCAGAGTAGGCAGGAATTTTTGTCAGCGGGCGGAACGAGTTCATCGATGAAATATTAATAATGCTTCCGCCGCGCATCAGCATGTCTTCTGCAAAGACCATTGTAGGAAGGACAGTGCCGAGAAAATTCAAATCGAATACGCTTCTGAATCCTTCTATGTTCAAGCCAAAAAAAGTTTTAGACAGATCTCCTATATTTGTTGCGCTGATGAATTCCTCTGCAGTAGTTGCCGTCGGAGCGTTTCCTCCGGCGCCGTTTATTAGAACATCAATTTTTCCAAACTCATTGTTGATTTGCTTCTTGGCTTCAATCAAACTTTCTTTTACCAATACATTCCCTGCAACGCATAGAACCGGTCCGCCCTTATCTTTAATCTTGCCTGGGAAGCATTGTTCGCATCGGCCCTTTTTATAATCCAATATTGCAAGTTTGGCCCCGGCATTAAGCAACCCTTCCGAGAATGCGCTTCCAAAAACACCGCAACCTCCGGTTACAACACATACCTTTCCCTTTAAATCGTTAAACAATTGTGATTCCATTTATTTTACTCCGGTTTTATTTGTTTTGAAACGGTTCAAGATGTTTTCTGAAATGTCTTTCCAAAACTTGATAGTGAAGATGCTCATTTCTTTTTAGACAATCAAGAATTCTGTCTTTAAACAAGTAAGAACCGTCTTCTTTTTTATCCGCAAGGACTTTTCCGAATGTTACATGGAGAACCTGGCGTACATGGTTGGATTCGAATAATGATACAAGCTCACTATCCGAGTACTCGCTTCCCTTTTTTACCTTCCCGATATCTGCGGAAACATGGTAGGATTTTTTTTCTGTCTCGTAAAGATTCTTTGCAAAGTCGAGTATCTCTCTGAAAAGTTCCGGCTCGCTTGAAGCCACAACTTTAAGAGCTTCAAGATAACTTGTACCGGCGGTTTTTACGTGCGTGTGAGCGTCGCGCAGAGAACCGATAACACGATAGACGGAAAACTTATCGCTTCCTGAATGCAAAGAAATTTTATACGATCCGAAAAATTTTGTAATTGCAAGATGTTTAATGTATTCCTGCTTAAATAAATTTATGTCGCCTTTGTAATCTATGCCTTTTTCAAAATCGCCAACAAACCTGGGCGCGAGACTAACAAATTTTACATCAAGCCGTTTCAACTCTTTGGCAATAAAGAAATGTTCAAATGGAGTTGTAACAGATTCAGTTTCGTCAACTGAAACTTCGACTTCGAATTTTCTGTCGGCGTAGTTTTTTACGAGGTGATCATAAAGATTTTTGATATGCGCAATTGCATTGCCATATTTTACAAGCGCCCTCTTAACATCAACGGCTCCGGCTTGAATCGAAAATCCTTCGGCAATTTTAAATGTTTTGCCGGAATATTCGTTGAGCAAGGTTTCTGCATTTGAATTGAGAGCTTTCCAGTTAAGATCTATAATTTTTTTATTAAGCTCGTTTTCGTTTACAGAGTCGGCTTCATTTTGAACATATTCTCCCGGATCAAAAGTGTACATTGTAAATCCGGCTTTCATCAAATAATCTATATCCTGAGCGGTCTTAAGATGATCGGCGTCGGCTCCAAACCCGTCTTTGTATCCTTCCTGAAAAACAGCCCACACAGCGGCATCCATTACCTCGTCCGGTGTGCGCTGGGTTCTCGTTAGTTCTCTTATGGATTGCTGGGCAAGAACCGGTTTGAATGAAAAACCGCTTAACGCGCGGATATGTCCTGGATTAGCGAGACCTAACCGGTCTCCCGTACCAACGGAATCAATCACCCCTAAAGTACGCGGATTGGTAAAATCAAATTGTTCTTTTAAGGCCACCGCATTATCATGGGTAAGCTTACATTTCTTCAGTTTTATCGAATCAAAGTCTTTTCCTAGAACAACTTCTTCGCCGGAAAATTTATTCCACAATAAATTCATGGAATTAGCATTTACCAGGATAAATAGAAATTTTTCTATTCCGACTTTTGCAACAAATACAACCCCGTCTTCAATTGTATTAATTGAAAATGGATAAACTTGCATGCTAATTGATGCAGGTATTTTAATTTCTATCGGCTCATTTGAGCTCGCATTCTTTTGAACTGATAAATTAAGCAGTTCGTAAAGACTCATCATGTTCTCCGTTAAATTATATCTTGAATTTTTAATGAATGATTCGGGTTCTTTGGAAGTTTGAGATGTAAATTTGGCAAACCTCCGGTACATAACTTACAGTTATTCTTCCCCCACCGGTACGAAACTTCAACTGCTGTTTCATCTTCGCTTATTATCTGCCCATCCAACCGCCGTCAACGGTAACAACGGTACCGTTTAAGTAGCTAGAAGCGTCGGAACAAAGAAAAACTACTGTTCCCATTAAATCTTCGGGTGTTCCCCATTTGCCTGCTGGAATTCTATCGAGTATGGCTCTATTCCTTGCCGGATCCTCGCGTAATGCCTTTGTGTTATCTGTAGCAATATAACCCGGAGCTATTGCATTAACCGTAACGCCTTTCGAAGCCCATTCATTAGCAAAAGCCATTGTTAATTGTTTAATGCCGCCTTTGGATGCAGCATAGCCGGGTACAAGAATTCCGCCCTGAAAAGATAGAAGCGAGGCAATAAAAACAACTTTACCGTAACCCTTTGCAACCATTTCTTTTCCGAATTCTCTTGTAAGTATAAATTGGGCAGAGAGATTAATTTCAATTACTTTATCCCAGTACTCATCCGGATGTTCGGCAATCGGTTTTCTTAAAATTGTTCCGGCGTTATTTACAAGAATATCTACTTTAGGGAATTCCGCTTTAACCTGATTAATAAAGCGGTACAAAGATTTTCTATCGGAAAAGTCGCTTACATAATATTTGAATTTGCTTCCGCGGTCGGTAATAAGCTTTTCGGTTTCGGAGAAATCGCTTTCAAAGGAGGCGCTTATAATAACATCTGCGCCGGCTTCTGCCAAAGCTATTGCGTAATATTGACCGATTCCTTTATTTGCACCTGTTACAACGGCAGTTTTACCCTTCAGACTAAATTTGTCGAGAATCATCTCCTATTCCTCATTTCAACTTTTTTGATTCAACCCAATCCATATCATCAAAAACCTGGTTCTCACCGCCCATTGCCCAGATAAACGAATAGTTGCGTATACCTACACCGGAATGGATCGACCAGCTTGGATTTATGACGGCTTCTTTATCCCTAATAATAATATGCCTTGTTTCCAGCGGCTCTCCCATAAGATGGACCACAAAAGAATTTTCATCCAATCCGAAATACATATAAACTTCCGATCTTCTTTGATGCGTATGTGAAGGCATTGTATTCCAAACACTACCTTCGTCTAATTCGGTTAGCCCCATAACAAGCTGGCAGCTTTTAACTCCATCCGGGTGAATGAACTTGTGAATGGTTCTTTCGTTGCATTCGTTCTTTGAACCGGGATGTGTTGACGCAACTAAATCGAATTGAATTTTTTCTGTAGGGTAGGTATGATGAGCCGGATAGCTGACAAAATAAAATTGCGCGGGCAAATCGGCATCGGCACTCCCCAAAAATATTTTGTGATTGCCCCTGCCGACATACAAGCCATCCTTGCTGTCAACCACATAAGTCAGGTCATCAACCTTGATGAATCCTTTTGAGCCGACATTGATGATTCCGATTTCACGCCTTTCAGTAAAATATTCGGCGCCCATTTCCTGTTTACTGCTTTCAAGGTAAAGTTCTTTATTTTCGGGAACGGCGCTTCCAACTATTGCGCGGTCAAGTTCGGAATAAATCAATTCCACTTTTCCCGGCGTGAACAAAGTATTGATCAGAAGGTTTTTTCTAAGCTCTTCTGTGGAAGAAGCTTTAAATGCTGATTGGTTAGGTATGTATCTTACTTCCATTTTGCACTTAAATTTATTTTTGAATAATTTTTATCCTTAAAGTAATCGTTAAAGTAAACAATTGCGTTAGAAACATAGTAAAACTATGGTGGTTTGTCAAATACTTTTTACCCGATAAATGTTATCGGGATAAACAATTCGAAAAATCTATAGGGAGACACGATGAAAAAGTTAATCTCTTCAATTGTACTTGGCTGTATTCTAATTTTCGGAATATGGTCATCTTCTTCGGCACAATTAATCAGTAAAAAATCTCTTTCGCTTGATCTCGCAAAAAAAATTGCAGCGGCAGCCGAAACCGAAGCCGTCAAAAGTAATTTCAAAATGGTAATTTCAATTGTTGATGACGGAGGTAATTTAATCTACTTTGAAAGAATGGACGAAGCGCAGCTTGGAAGTATTGAAGTGGCAATCGAAAAAGCTAAAACGTCCGTCAATTTTAAAAGACCAACAAAAGCCTATGAGGAGAAAGTCGTTGCCGGAAACAATGCGATTTTAAGCTTGAAGAACGTCTTGCCGTTTGAAGGCGGCATTCCTTTGATTGTTAATGATCAAGTGATAGGTGCCGTTGGTGTGAGCGGAGGTACGCCGCAACAGGATGGTTCTGTTGCAAAAGCAGCAGCAGATTATTTTCATTCGCTTAAATATTAGATGTAAATTTTTTTATTAAAAAAGGAATCTAAAAATGAAACTAAAACGAGTTTTAAAAGAATGCAGCGGTTATCTATTTATAATTAGTGCTGTGACCCTTTTTGCATCACCAAATTTTATGTATGGAAAAAACAATAAGGATTCTTCGTTAACTTTTGAGGCATTAATGGAAAATCAAATTACTTCGCAGGAAAATAAACCGGAAGCATTTAGACCGGAACACATCGCGCTAAATGTGCCGGACCCAATTGCAAAAGCAAAATGGTACGTTAATAATTTATCCATGGAAATAATTCGACAAGGCGGCGCGCCGAATTACACAACGTTTGTCGGCGATAAAGGAAAGCACATAATGTTTGAATTATATCATAATGCCGACTATCCGCTTTTCGACGCTGCAAAGATAAGTCACATGTCAATTCATTTTGCTTTTATGGTAAGCGACATTCAAAAAGTTAAATCGGATTTGCTAAAAGCCGGCGCAGCATTAGTCGAGGATGTTACAAAAACACCTTCCGGCGACCTGGTACTTATGATGCGCGATCCGTGGGGCTTGCCTATTCAATTTGTAACACGCACAAAACCAATGATGGAATTTTCCGAGTTTCGACCGGAACATATTGCTTTAAACGTCCCGGATCCCATTGCCAAAGCAAAGTGGTTCGAAAAAAATCTTGGCTACAAAATTGTTCGACAGGGAGACGCACCTACATATACAACATTTATCGCCGATCAAAATGATAACATGATGGTAGAACTTTTCAATAACACAAATTACCCGCTGCTTGATATCAGCAATATTAGTTATATGTCGATTCATTTTGCCTCGGTTGTATGTAACATAGATGCGGTTAAAGAAAATCTGATAAAAGCCGGCGCAAAATTGGCCGAGGATGTTAAAACAACTCAGTCCGGTGATAAAGTAATGATGCTTCGTGATCCGTGGGGACAGCCAATTCAGTTTGTTACGCGCGCTGTTCCAATGCTTAAATAATTTTTGTCGAATATCAAAACCCCGGGTAATTATTTGCTCGAGGTTTTGAGAACCATTCGGTAAAAACGAAATACTTCATTTATCACTGGTGCAAATATTATTTCTTAAAGAATTATTTCATCGGATAGTGTTTTTCTTTAATTTTGCGTAAGCGATTTACGAACCGATCCGGATTTTGGACGGTTACGGAAATTTTATTTTACAAATAAAATATAGGACTTGATCCTTGAGACAGGTACCTGGTATGATAACAAACTCCCGAGTTCTTTCCGAATTAAACATCTCGACAAGTGCGAGTGCTTTTCCAAATCCTTATAATAAACCAATATTAACCGGCCGCATCTTTTACTTTTTTCCCTCCTTCCGGAAAAGAATTATCGTAGAGACTCATAATGACACATTGAATGAGAGAGGTGTTCTATGAAATCGATTACCGAATTTGGGAAGATGAAAGCCAAGAAAGAAAAAATTTCCGTTGTAACATGTTACGATTTTTGGTCTGCTAAAATAATCGACAGCAGCAATATAGACGCAGTCCTTGTTGGCGACAGCTCCGCCATGGTTATGCACGGCTTCGAGACGACAATTAATGCGACGACGGATATGATGTGTTACCAGGTTTCTTCAGTTAAAAGAGGAGTAAAAAATAAATTAATCATTGCCGATCTCCCCTTTCTTATTCATCGTAAAGGAGCGAAAGAATTTTACAACTCGGTCGATCTATTAATGAAGAGCGGGACCAACGCGGTTAAAATAGAAGGCGCCTCGGGGAACTTAGACTTAATTAAAGAACTTGTCGAGTCAGGTATACCTGTAATGGGGCACCTGGGATTAACTCCGCAGTCAATCTTTCAACTCGGCGGGTACAAAATTCAGGGTAAGGATAACAGTTCTTCGGAAAAAATTTTTAACGACGCTTTGTTGTTAGAAAACTCAGGATGCTTTGCAATAGTGCTGGAAATGGTTCCATCCCCACTCGCTAAAAAAATCACGGATGAATTGGCTATTCCAACTATCGGAATCGGCGCCGGACCCGATACGGACGGACAAGTATTGGTTCTTCATGATTTGCTCGGACTAAACAAAGATTTCAACCCCAAATTTGTCCGTAAATATCTTAACGGTTACGAAGAAATTTTATCGGCGCTAAACAATTACACACGAGACGTTAAAGACAATAATTTTCCATCCGAAGAGGAAAGCAACTGATGACAAAGATTATCAAGTCGGTTAATGAATGGAAGCTCATGAGAAAAAATTTTCGAAATGAAGAAAGAACGGTTGGCTTTGTCCCCACTATGGGCGCACTGCACAAAGGCCACGAATCGTTAATACGAAAATGCGTCGAGCAAAACGATGTCTCCGTGATAAGCATTTTTGTAAACCCAACTCAATTTAACGATTCCAACGATTTTAAAAACTATCCCATAATGCTTGATAATGATTTGGAAGTCCTCGAAGAAAATAGAGCGGATTTTCTCTTCTCACCGCAGTATAAAGAGATTTATGCGGATAACTACAATTACAAGGTTATCGAAAATAATTTCAGCAAGATTCTGTGCGGGGAATTTAGGCCCGGCCACTTTGAAGGTGTACTTACAGTTGTTATGAAATTACTGAATATTATTTCTCCTGAAAAAGCATATTTCGGCGAAAAGGATTTTCAGCAGTACAAACTGATTGAGCAAATGTGTAAAGCGTTTTTTATCGATACCGAAATAATTCAATGTCCGACTGTTAGAGAAGGAGACGGCTTGGCAATGAGTTCGCGGAATCTTCTTCTAACCAAAGAAGAAAGAATGCGAGCCGCGGAATTTCCAAGATTACTTTTGTCGCACAAGCTGCCGAACGAGATAAAAGCAGAACTTGAAAATTCCGGTTTCAAAGTTGATTATATAACCGAGGTGAACGGCAGACGATTCGGAGCGGTTCATCTTGGTAAAGTGAGGTTGATAGATAATGTCCCGCTATAATATTTTATTTAAGATAACCGGTTCGATCGCGACTTATAAAAGTGCGGCGCTTATTTCAAAACTTGTACAAAGCGGTTGCGACGTTCGGGTTGTTGTTTCCGAATACGCACTCAAATTTATTGGAACAGCGACACTTGAAGGATTAACCGGCAAGCAAGTTTATACCGATTCATTTGCGGCTAACCAGGTGATGAGTCACATCGATCTTGTGAAGTGGGCCGATCTTACAATTCTTTGTCCCGCAACCGCCAATACAATTAACAAAATGGCAAGCGGCATCGGGGACAATTTACTTACGTCTTTATTCTTAGCGCACGATTGGTCGAAGCCGTACTTAATTGCCCCGGCAATGAATACAAAAATGTATAATCATCCGGCAACAAAAGAGTCTCTGGAAAAATTAGCGGGTTGGGGCGTTAAGATTCTCCCTGTAGAAGAAGGATATCTTGCTTGCGGCGATACCGGCAGCGGCAAACTGCTTGAACCGGAAGAAATTTACAAAATAATTTTCGAAACACTTGAGCAGAAAAAACAAACCGGTGCAAACAAGAAAATATTAATCACGTCGGGCGGAACAAGAGAATCAATTGACGGCGTGCGATTCATTTCCAACCTAAGCACCGGCAAGACAGGCGCTGCCATAGCAAATTATTTTTCCGGCAACAATTGCGAAGTAACTTTTCTTCGCGCGGCGGAATCTGCTTTACCGCTCGCCAAATGTGAAATTGTTGACTACGTTTCTTTCAGTGATTTGAACGACAACCTAAAAACTTTACTTTCATCAAACAGCTACGACGCTGTTATTCATCTTGCCGCTGTCAGCGATTATTCTCCCGTTTCGCTTAAACAAAATGAAGACGCTTACAAATTGCCGCTTCATCAAAAAATCGGTTCCGATTCGGATACACTGACAATCTCGCTGAAGAAAAACCCTAAGATAGTTGAGATGCTAAAATCATATTCTCTTAATAAAAATATTTTGTTGATAGGATTTAAACTTACAAGAAATGCCAGTACAAAAGAGAGGATTGACTCGGTTCAAAGAATGTTTGATAAATCTGCTGTCGATTTAGTTGTGGCGAATGATATTGAGGACAGAAATGAAAAAGGCGTACAGACAAATTTTAAAATTTTTGACCGTGAACTAATATCTGTTGACTGCGCAACGGTTGAGGATCTTTCGAAGAAATTACACGAAATAATCGAGGGTACAAAATGATATTATGCATCGATGTTGGTAATACTCAAATTCACGGGGGTATCTTTAAAGGCGACGAGCTTGCAATCCAATTCCGGAAAACTTCGCGGCAGCAATTTTCTTCCGATGAATTCGGAATTTTCCTTCGAAGCGCGTTAAGAGAAAATGATATTGAACAAACCGGCATCAAAGGAATTTCCATTTGCAGTGTTGTGCCGGATTTAAACCACTCGCTTCGCAGCGGCTGCATAAAATATTTCGGCATCGATCCGTTTTTTCTTAAAGCCGGAGTAAAGACCGGATTAAAAATAAAATACCGCAATCCGCTTGAAGTGGGCTCCGACAGAATTGCCAACGCCATTGCAGCCGTTAAGATGTTCCCGAACCAAAACATTATCGTCGTAGATTTCGGAACGGCTACAACATTTTGCGCAATTAGCAAAGCTAAAGATTACCTCGGCGGAATAATTCTTCCCGGCATTCGAATTTCCATGGAAGTTCTTGAAAGCCGCGCGGCCCAGCTCCCAAGTGTCGAAATCAAAAAAACAGAAACCGTGCTTGGAAGATCGGCTGTCGAAAGTATTCAATCCGGTTTATTCTACGGTCATGTTGGAATTGTCAAAGAACTTAAATCGAGAATAACTAAAGAAGTATTCGGCGACGGCGAACCTGTTGTAATCGGAACCGGCGGATTTTCAAGCTTGTTCGAAAACGAAGGGCTGTTCAATCTTACATTTCCAACGCTGGCGTTAAAGGGTTTACACCTCGCTTACTATTTAAATATATCCGATGAAAAGGAAAAATAATGCAGCGCACTTTGTTAAAATCGAAAATACACAGAGCAACGGTTACCGGCGCGGATATTGATTATGAAGGGTCGATCGCGATTGATCAAAATATTTGCCGGCAAGCCGACCTGGCCGAGTTTGAGAAAGTCGACATATACAACGTTACAAACGGAAATCGTTTTTCTACTTATGTGATTTACGGAAAAGAAAACGAGATTAGTTTAAACGGCGCAGCTGCGCGTCTTGTTCACAAAGGAGACGTAATAATAATCGCGTGTTATTCAAACTATAACGAAGATGAAATTCTAAATCATCAACCGGTTGTACTTCTCATGAACCATGATAATTCGATAAAAGAGATTATCAAAAAAGATCCGCAACAGACAAAAGGTTCAACAGCAGCATAAATTTTTGATGCGAAAGAAAAGCAATGAAAGAAAACAAATTTGACTTCATAATTATTGGCGCCGGTTTAGCAGGTCTGTACGCGGCGCTCAACGCTTCAAGGCATGGAACGGTTGCCCTTATTACTAAAACAACCCTCGAAGTAAGCAACTCTTACCTTGCACAGGGCGGAGTTGCGGCAGCTATGGCGGAAGACGATTCACCCGGGCTTCATGTTGATGATACTCTTAAGGCCGGCCGCGGCTTGTGCAATCACGACGCTGTTAGGATTTTGATTAATGAAGGAAGACAGATTATTCAATCATTGATCGACGACGGAATGCCCTTCGATATTTACGGTGGAAAGATCTCATTCGGATTGGAAGGCGGACATTCAAAAAGAAGAGTGCTTCACGCCGGCGGCGATTCCACCGGCAAAGAACTTGTTAACTTTATTTTGCCTCTTGTACTAAAAGAAAAGAAAATTAAACTCTTCGAAAATGTTTTAGTGTACGAACTAATTGGACATGAAGGAAACTGCGAGGGCATTGGCTGTTTCGACCTTGACAGGCAAACATCATTTAATATCTACGGCAGCAGTACAATAATTGCATCCGGCGGTGCGTCAGCAATTTATTCGAGAACCACAAACCCGCCGTCATCTGTAGGCGAAGGAATTTATCTCGCTTACAACATCGGCGCCGAAATTGAAAGTATGGAGTTCATCCAATTCCACCCAACGGCATTTTACTCCGAACGAGGAGACACTTTTTTAATTTCCGAAGCAGTCCGCGGCGAGGGGGCTTATCTTGTAAATTATGAAGGAAAAAGATTTTTAGAAAATTGGAATTCGCACGAACTCTCTCCCCGCGATGTTGTATCGGAGGCAATCTTTCTTGAAATGCAGCGCAGCGGAATGTCGAATGTATTTTTGAAGCTCAATCATCTCGATCCGGCGATGATCAAAAAAAGATTCGGCTCCATATATGAGGAGGCGCTCAAAAATAATATCGACATTACAAAAGACTTGGTGCCGATTGCGCCTGCCGCGCATTACATGGTGGGTGGAATTAAAACGGGCCTCAACGGAGAGACAAATATTAACCGTCTTTACGCAATTGGAGAAACCGCATCAACCGGGGTTCACGGCGCAAACCGTTTGGCAAGCAACTCTTTGCTCGAATGCCTTGTGTTTGCGCAAAGAGCGGTTGAACATGCCGCGGTGAATTTGCTTTCTTCATTGCACTCATCACAAAACAACCGCGAACTTTTTTTGTATGAACCTAACCGAGATAAATATAATTCTATCAGAAGTAACATTGGAAACATAATGTGGGATAACGTCGGTATAGTTAAAACCAAATCGTCCCTGGAAAAAGCATTAACCGGAATCTCCGGGATTAAGAATTCAATTGAACAGGCATATAACGAATACTATAATTATAAAATACAAAGTCTAATCGGCGTTGCAGAAATGATTATTAAATCCGCTTTGATTAGGGAAGAAAGCCGCGGCTGCCATAACCGGTCGGATTTTCCAAATGAAAATTCCAACCTCCTAAAGACAAGTATTATAAAGAAAGGAAGCGGACCTTTATTTGGCGAACTGCAAAACTCACTGGATAAAAAATGCGGATAGATAAAAAAGAAATTGAAAGAATTGTCGCCAAAGCTTTAAAGGAAGATGTTGGTCCCGGTGACATTACTACAAAATCTATTGTAGCAAAAGACAAAAAGTCGCGCGCTTATTTCTACGCCAAAGAAAGCGGTGTTATTGGCGGGCTCAAAATTGCAAAATCCGTTTTTAAAAAATTAGACGGCAAAACCAATTGGACGAGTTTTGTTCAAGACGGGGATAAAGTAACCGCGGGAACAAAGCTCGCCGAAGTTAAAGGTTCATACCGTGTTTTGCTCACCGGGGAAAGAACAGCGTTAAATATTCTGCAGCGGGTTTCCGGTATTGCAACATTAACTTCAATGTTTGTGGAACGAGTTAGCGGAACAAACGCAAAAATTCTTGATACGCGTAAGACAGCGCCTGGACTACGACTGCTCGATAAATATGCGGTCAAAGCCGGAGGCGGCACAAACCACCGTATTGGCCTCTATGATATGATCCTAATCAAGGACAATCATATTAAAGTTGCGGGAAGTATAAACGCAGCCGTTAAACAGGTTAAAAAGCATCTCGGCAAAAAAATAGCCGTGGAAGTTGAAACCACTTCCCTCGAAGAAGTAAAAGAAGCGCTCGATTCAAGGGCAGATATTATCATGCTGGATAACATGAGCAACGATATGATGCGGGAAGCGGTAAAATTAATTAACGGCAAAGCTAAAGTTGAAGCGTCCGGAAAGGTGAACTTGGAAAATGTCCTTAGTATTGCAGAGACCGGTGTGGATTTTATTTCCGTCGGCGCCTTAACCCACTCTGCAAAAGCGCTCGACATCAACATGAAATTTGAAAACCAGAAAGAATTATGATGAATACAATTATTGAAGAAATAAATTATTTGAGAAAAGAGCGCAACGCAGCAATACTCGCGCATAATTACCAAATCGACGAGATTCAGGATCTTGCGGATTTTGTTGGAGACTCATTAGGACTTTCGCAGCAAGCGGCAGAAACAGAGGCGGAGTTAATTGTCTTTTGCGGTGTGCACTTTATGGCAGAAACCGCTTCAATTATTTTTCCCGGTAAGCGCGTGCTTATTCCAAGCTTGGAAGCTGGATGTTCGCTTGCGTCAAAAATTACCGCTCAACAATTAAGGGAATGGAAAGAAAAATTTCCCGGCGCAGTAGTTGTCTCTTATGTAAACACTTCGGCGGAAGTTAAAGCCGAAAGCGATTACTGCGTTACATCTTCCAACGCGGTAAAAGTTGTTCAATCAATTCCGGCAGACAAGAATATTTTATTTCTTCCCGATAAATTCCTTGGAAATTATGTTGAGGCGGTTACAGGACGTAAAATGGAAATATGGAACGGCTCCTGTCATGTTCATGAAAAAATTGGAGATGTAAATTTTGATGAAGCTCGGGGGTCTCATCCGCAAGCGGAATTTTTGATTCATCCCGAATGCGGATGTTCTTCATCGTGCATGCTGAAGTCGCAAGTTTTTTTCGACTGCAAAGACATTCATATTTTTTCTACGGAAGGAATGCTCAACTATGTCGAAAAATCCGATTCAAAAGAATTCGTGATTGCTACCGAGGTTGGCATTCTTCACCGTTTGAGGAAAATTAAACCGGAAGCTTCGTTCTTTCCGTTAAGCGAAAACGCTGTTTGCGAATACATGAAAATGATAACGCTGGAAAACTTAAGAGATGCGCTTCTCTACGATCGATACGAAGTTAAAGTCCCGGAAAATATTGCCGAGCGGGCGCGGCTTCCGATAGAACGAATGCTTCAATTGGTTTAATTTGCAAATTATGTTTTAGAAAATGAAAAATACCGAACATGAAAAATACATGAAGCTCTGTTTTGATCTTGCGTTAAAAGGAGCCGGACATGTCAGTCCCAACCCGCTTGTCGGCGCTCTGATAG
This sequence comes from Bacteroidota bacterium, assembly GCA_021814855.1. The sequence continues at coordinate 13,546 of JAKAHQ010000005.1, forward strand.
TAAAAGATGGAGAAATAATATCCGCCGGTTATCATCAGCAATATGGCGGACTTCACGCGGAAAGAAATGCAATTGACAATGCCAGAAAGGATTTGTCGGGCTCGACGTTGTATTGTAACTTTGAGCCGTGCATGCACACTGATAAACAAACTCCTCCATGCGTTCCGGCAATAATTTCTTACGATATAAAACGCGTTGTAATTTCGAACATCGATCCAAATCCAAAAGTAAAAGGAAGCGGAATAAAAATACTAAAGGATGCCGGCGTTGAAGTTATTTCCGGCGTTCTTGAGGAGGAGGGGCGGGAATTAAACCGTTTCTTTTTTAAATATATGGAGACCGGTCTGCCTTATATAACCGTAAAGATAGCCGAATCATCCGACGGAAAAATTACCGCAGCCGAAGGAACACAAACCTGGCTTACCGGAGAGGAATCGAAAAAATTTGTTCACAAACAAAGATCGTTTTATGATGCTGTGTTAATTGGAGCCGGTACAGTTAACATAGATAATCCGCAGCTAACAGTTCGCGAAGCAGGAGGAAGAAATCCTGCGCGGATTATCGTCGACGGGAATTTGAATTCTAATATTGAGGCAAAAATTTTTAACGATAAAGAAAGCAGAACTATTGTTTTTTGTTCGGTCTATGCCGACGAAAAGAAAAAATCCGCTTTCATAAAAAGGGGCGTGGAAATAATTGATTTTGAAACTGGCAGCGACAATCGAATCAATCTTTTACAAATGATGCAAAAAATATCCGAGATGAGAATTCTTTCTCTCTTAGTTGAAGGCGGCGGAAAAATTTTCAACCGGTTTGTCTCGCAACGTTTGTTTGATGAACTCTTTGTATTACAAGCTCCGGCAAATCTAAACGGAGGCATCGACTCCATCACAATTGACAAAATGGAAAATCTATATCTGCTCAGTCAAGAAAAATTAGGCGATGATATTTTAACTATCTATAAACCAGGGAACAGAAAATATGTTCACGGGACTAATTGAAGAAACCGGGAAAATAGAAAATACCAGACCCATTGCCGGCGGAGTAGAACTGACAATAGCGGCAAAGAAAATCTTAAACGGATTGAGGAACGGAGATTCTGTTTCGATAAACGGAGTTTGCTTAACAGTGACTGAAATCTCTTCCGGCAATTTTTCAGTTGATGCCGTCGGCGAGACAATTTCCAAAACCACCATCGGTAAACTCTCGCCGGGAAGTATTGTAAACTTGGAAACCGCTCTGCAGCTATCGCAAAAATTAGGCGGGCACTTAGTTCAAGGACACGTTAACGGCATAGGCAGCATTTCCGAAATAAAAAAGCTCGGAGAAAATTTTTCATTATCTGTTGCGGTTCCAACCGAACTGGCTAAATACCTGATCAAGGAAGGATCGATAGCAGTTGACGGAATTAGTCTAACCATTGCCCAGACAACCGAGAACAAATGTACTTTTTCAATTATTCCGCACACATGGAAGAATACTAATCTCAACACCAAAAAAGCCGGCGAGAAGGTAAATATCGAAATCGACGTCATTGCCAAATACGTGGAAAGATTTTTATCGCACTCCAATCCGGACAAAGATAAAATAAATGAAGAATGGCTTCACAAACTAGGTTACTAATATGGAAGAACTAATAGACTCATCTCACCAAAAATTGGATTCGATTGAAGCAGCCCTTGAAGAAATACGCAAGGGCAAGATGGTAATTGTTGTTGACGACGCCGAGCGCGAGAACGAGGGCGATATTATTATGGCGGCAGAGCTTGTTACGCCGGAACATGTGAACTTCATAACTCGTGAGGCGCGCGGAATTTTATGCGTCGCCGTTAATGAGCTTCGCGCCAAAGAACTCGGACTCGAATTAATGATCGAGCAAAATACCGCGCTTCATCAAACACCGTTTACAGTTTCTATCGACTTCAAACACGGAACGACAACAGGCATTTCTACTTTCGACAGAGCAAAAACAATTAACGCAATAGCTAACGATAATTCCAAACCTTCGGACTTCGCGCGGCCCGGGCATATTTTTCCGCTCATCGCTAAAAAGGGAGGGATTTTGAAACGAGCCGGTCATACCGAAGCCGCGGTTGATCTTCTCACTCTTGCCGGATTAAAACCCGCCGGCGTTCTCTGTGAAATTTTACACGAAGACGGATCGATGGCGCGGCTACCTCAGTTAAAAGAATTTGCCCGCAAATACAATTTGAAAATTATTTCGATCGCGGACCTGATCGAGTTTCGCCGGAAGAAAGAAAAATTGGTTCGCTGCAAAACAATTGTCGATTTGCCTTCCGGATACGGCGACTTCAAACTTCACCTTTACGAAAATTTACTCGACCCGAACGACAACCCAGTTGCATTAGTAAAGGGAAAGATCGACGACGGCGAACCCACACTCGTGCGGGTTCATTCGGAATGCTTAACCGGCGATGTCTTCGGATCCAAAAGATGCGACTGCGGCGAACAGCTTTCCGCAGCGTTAACTATGATTGAGAATAAAGGCAAAGGGGTATTTCTTTACATGAGGCAGGAAGGAAGAGGTATTGGATTGGTGAATAAACTTCTTGCCTACGAACTCCAGGAAAAAGGTCACGATACCGTAGAAGCCAACGAAGCTCTCGGTTTCAAAGCCGATCTTCGCGATTACGGCATAGGCGCGCAAATACTTAAGGATCTCGGCTTAAAAAAAATTCGGCTTATGACAAACAACCCTAAAAAAATTATCGGGCTCAAAGGTTACGAGCTGGATATTGTTGAACGCGTCCCCATAGAAATAGAACCGAACGACTCGAATACAAAATATTTAAAGACGAAAAAAGAAAAATTAGGTCACATACTTTCGGCAATGTAAATTCAAACAAATATAAAAGGTGAAAGATGGCTCAAAAGTTAGAAGGTAAATTAACGGCAAAGGGAAAAAAGTTCGGCATAGTCGTTTCCCGATTCAATGAAATAATATCCAACAGCCTGCTCTCCGGTGCCCTCGATTGTTTATCGAGACATGAATGTGAAGACGAAAATATTTCCGTGGTTTATGTCCCGGGCTCGTTCGAAATCCCGCTTGCTGCAAAAAAATTAGCCGCGTCAAAAAAATTCGACGCCGTAATTTGTCTTGGCGCATTGATACGCGGCGCCACTCCTCATTTTGATTATATTGCGGCAGAAGTATCCAAAGGCATTGCCGGTGTTAGTTTGGCAACAGAGGTGCCGGTAATATTCGGCGTAATTACATCGGACACAATTGAACAAGCTCTGGAGAGGGCCGGCACAAAGGCAGGCAACAAAGGATGGGACGCCGCTCTTTCGGCAATAGAAATGGCCGACCTTATCAGCAAACTAAACTGATTTTATGGAATGATCCCCAGGTGAAAATTTTCGGTGTTGGAAATAAATCCGTTGGTAAACTGCATGTGCTAAAAATAAATTCGCTCGTTGCGATCTTCTGAAAAAAAGAGAACGGAATTATCATTGATATAGAGCGTAATCTTTCCGGCGTTACCGATTAAATTATTGGGCAATGTGCGCGCGACAAACTGCGAATCTTCAAATTGGAAATAAAGGAAGGATTCGTTTCCAAGTTGTTCGACCACATCTACATTTACCATTACCTTGGCTTGGCCGACAGGGTTGGTACTTAATGATTCGGGGCGTATGCCCGCGACAACATCTTTACCGAGAAAGGAAGCAAGCGCCGCTTTTTTAATTTCATCGAAAGTAATTATCAACGAATTACCCCGGCTCACAAATTTCAATCCGTTATCATTCATAATTTTTCCGGGAATGAAATTCATTGCCGGAGAGCCGATAAATCCCGCTACAAATTTATTTGCCGGGTTGTTGTAAAGATTCAGCGGTGAATCCACCTGCTGAATTATTCCGTCTTTCATCACAACGATTCTGTCGCCCATAGTCATAGCTTCAACCTGGTCGTGAGTAACATAAATTATAGTGGCCTCAATTCTTTGATGCAGCCGTTTTATTTCAGCGCGCATTTGAACCCGGAGTTTTGCATCAAGATTGCTTAGCGGCTCATCAAACAAAAAAACTTTCGGTTTGCGAACAATCGCTCTTCCAACCGCAACTCTTTGGCGCTGTCCACCGGAAAGATGTTTTGGCTTTTTATTAAGCAGCTCTTCAATTTCCAAAATCTTAGCCGCGTAATTTACTCTCTCTTTTATTTCGTCTTTACTAAAATTTCTGAGCTTCAATCCGAAAGCCATGTTGTCATAAACCGTCATGTGGGGATAGAGATCATAATTTTGAAAGACCA
>JAKAHQ010000271.1 GCA_021814855.1 Bacteroidota bacterium
TACTGATTTCCTGAAGAATTAATATTCGTTCTGATAAACGACCTGGCTACATCCTGCACGATCGGTAATTCACGGAACATGCTTGTGCTGTTATCGAGCATCAACACAGTTCTGAGCTGAAGAGGAAGTTGCGGATAAGCTTTTATAGTCAACTGCGATTCCGAAACCGAGAGCGGCTGACCGTCCTCGTATATTTCAAAATCGCTCGCGCTTAATCCCGAGACGCCGGTATTGCTCATATCCACCACTTGAAACAAGACATGCACCTGGTGCGGCAGCGATGTGGAGTTGTCATAAAAATACATCGCGTTGCCCACCTGCCCGGGTGAAATTGAAGACGCCGTTGTGAACCGCCATATGGGTCCTGCAGTCAGCGCCCCGCCGCTCGATGTCTTAGCAAATACCTGCCAATAAAAATTTTGATTCCCGGTAACCGGAAGGGTAACGCCGACTGACTTTCCGCTTATATCGAGCCACTTTCCAACAGGGTTGGAAGTCGGATCGCTCGACAGTGATAAGTAAACATCAAAGTAGCTGCCGCTCGATTGCCATCCGAGCGTAATATTATTCGGTTGATTGACGGCTTTATCCGCCGGTGTAGGATTGCTTGGAGTTAATTGGCCGTTGCCGCTTGATTCGTAAGGATTTGGTTTATTTAACGAACAGCCCGATGCCAAAATGACGGCAAGAGTAAACACAAAACATAGCTGTAAAAGTTTTTTCGACATCAATGGCAAAGTCTTTTGTGGTCTACCGCAAATATAGTTATAAAAATCATTTTTACGCGATTCAAATTGTGAACCCGAGTCGAGCTGAAAAAGTCGCGAAGCAATTTTCTTATCCCGGCCTAATCGACCCGTTGAATTCCGGCGATTCTATTTTTGATAGACGGGTGACTGTAAAAAAACCACTCGACGAACCGATGCGGTTCTTTATCGCCAAGATTTTGTTCCGTCAACTTGTCTAGTGTTTTGATGAAGGCGTCTTTCTTCCCGGTGGATTTAACGGCGTACTCATCTGCTTCATACTCAAACTTGCGGGAGATATAATTGGAAAGTGGCGTTTGAATCAAACCGATTAGCGAAGCCCAAAGTACTAAAACCGGGAAAGACGAAATTTGCGATATGCTGCTAAAGCCAAACCACACAAGGGAAAGACTGTGCATCTGCGCTATCAAGAAGAAAAGAAGAAAGCTGGATACGGTGCTTATCGCAATATTTTTTACGATGTGCTTTCTCTTGTAATGCCCGAGTTCGTGAGCGATAACGGTTTCAATTTCGTCCTCGGAATAATTTTCGAGCAGTGTATCGCCGAGAATAATTCGTTTTGTCTTGCCGAGTCCTGTGAACGCGGCGTTGGCCTTCCTAGTGTTTTTGCTCATGTTGAATTTGTAAACGTTGTCAACTTTAAGATTGACGGCGGAACAAAGCTTAACAATTTTTTCTTTCAAGCTGTCGTTATCAACCGGCGTAACCTTGTAAAAGATGGGAAGAATAATTACCGGAACCAGCCGCGCAAGGACAACCGACAATACGAATAGTACAATGCCGAATGGTACCCACCAATAAATGCCGAAACTTCTTATTACATAATAGAAAATCACAAGCACCGGCAGACCGATAACCGCGCCGACCATAATACCTTTTGCGCCTTCCCAAATCCATTTTATAAAAGTCTGGTTGGAAAGATTATACTTGTGTTCCAGGAAATATCCGGTATAAAAATTCAGCGGGGAGAAAATAACGGCGGACGCAATTCCGAGTATCAGCACAAACGCGCCAAGTACCAAATAATCATTCGAAAAATATCCTCGGATAAAATTTTCCAATGAAGAACTGTAACCAAGCGCGACGAATAATAAAAGCAAGATGAAAGAAACTACCGCTTCGGTTATTCCAAGAGCGAGTTTGATGTTATTGTATTTTTTTGCTTCGGATTTCATATCATAAAAAAGGCAGTTATTACACTGCCAAATTTATAACTTTTTTTGAATTTACATCGACTCTTATGTGCCGATCATTTCGATTGAAGGAATATATGAATCTTTAGTCTTAGCCGAATTCCCGTGTTCTTTCAAATACGGACATTCGCCGGAAGAACTGTTTCCGTTCAAATAAGGGCATTCCTCGCATGTGTTTTCTTTGCCTAGTGATTTGAGATAAGGGCAAATCATTGTTCCGGAGCTCTGCTGCATCTTATTTAAATAAGGACACTGCGAATTCGGTACATAATTGACCCGGTTACTTGAGACGTAATTCCCCATGAAAGAGACGGCTATAAAAATAAACGCGGCAAATAGAAATACCTTCTTCATTTTGCTTCCTTTCGAATGGATTAACGGTATAACAGAAAAGAAATACGATTAGTTCATGAAGAATGTTTACGGGAAACCGATTTTTACCACAGAGAACACATAGGGCACAGAGAATGTGTCATCAAATTTGACCGAGTGCGTCTCTTTGTATCCAGCCGACTTTGCCGTCTGCCAAACGGATTTTGACCCAATCGTTAACGTTGTCTTCGAGAGAGAATTTAATTCCCTCGTGGATTATAAACGCGTCGCTGCTTTTTGAATCCGGCGAAATTTTAACGGAGTAAGTTGGTGAAAGCAGTATGCCGTAGTTGGTGGATGCCTCTCTTCCAACACGGGCAAAAAGGAATACAAGGGTGAGAAGTAAAACTGCTAGTGAGATAGAGCCGCTCATGAAAGCGATTCGCTGGAAAAACGATCTTCGCACAAGAAGGTACGTTGCCACGCTTCCGATTAATGCAAGGTAGAATATAATTACTATAATAGACCAGCCTGTTACGGAAAACGCGGTGATTAATCCTTCCCACCACGAGACAATAAAAAGTTTGGGCAGTTCCTGTATTTTATCGAATGTACGGGAGTTGGCAATTTTCAGGTTGTAAGCAAGATCGTCGTCGTTAGGATCGAGCTTCAATCCTTTTTCGTAATTATAAATTGCCCAGCCAAGTTTGCCGCTCTTGAAATATGCATTGCCTAAATTGTAATAAAGCGGTCCGCTCTCAAAACCTTGAGACAAAATTTTCTGGTATGTTTGTATGGCTGCGTCGTACTGTCCATTATGATAATACTGGTTGCCGGACTTCATCAATTCATCCGGTGACTGAGCAAACAATGTATACGTAAACAAAATAATTAGAAGCGAAATCAATTTTAAGTTTTTCATCTTATCTTCTCCCCTTCTTCGAGGCCAGTACATTTTCAAGTTCGATAATTACCTTGACGGCTTCGTCATAAATTTCCGCTGCGGAGGCGGAAGTTTCCCCCTGCGGCGCAAATCTTACATACTCGCATTTTTCGGCGATGCGTTTAACACGATCGATCAGCTCGCCATTGACGTTTCTTTTTGATAGCACGGCAACAGCTCCATCAAGAGTGAATTCGGATTTTTGAATGCTCAGTTTATCTTCAAGATAGCCGAAGAGAGCAAGCGATAGTTCGGAATAGAACCCGGTTATTTTACCGGCGTCGAGAGCCGTCTTCGAAATTTTCAATCTCTTGCGCGCGGCTTTATCCGCCTTTTGATATCTCATCAGCTGAACGTTGCCGGAAAGTTTATCCTGCCTTCTCTTGTAAGTAACAATTCCAATTAGAGCGAAGAAAGGAACAACGAGCGAAGCCCAGAACCATGGTTTAATAAGAGTAATTTCCTGACGGCGGTCCAACTTGAAATCCGAAGTTTTTATATAACGAATATCCTCGTTCAACAATTTTACGTCTTCCTTTGAAAAACCTTGCGAGGCCACTTCGCTGCCGCCTACACCCTGCCGGACGTTTAACTTAATCGGTTCCGTTTTCAGCGTTACATATTTTCTCGATGAAGGATTG
>JAKAHQ010000272.1 GCA_021814855.1 Bacteroidota bacterium
AAGATAAATTCGAATTTCAAATGCTCTACGGTATTAAGCCCGGACTTCAAAAAGAATTATCCGAACACGATTACAAACTGCGCGTACTAATAAGTTACGGCGAATTTTGGTATCCGTGGTATATGAGGCGTTTAGCCGAGCGTCCCGCGAATATTTGGTTTGTGTTAAAAAATATTTTCTAGAACCATCCCCTATTTCCCCCTCCTTAATAAGGAGGGGGATTAAAGGGGGAAGTCGAAAGAGGTGATATGAAAAAACTTTACGGCATTATGCCGCCAATCGCAACACCGTTTATTAATGACGGGATAGCGCTTAATAAGCTTTCGGAAAATTTTTCAAGATGGAATAAAACCGGTTTGAGCGGCTTTGTAGTTATGGGCTCAAACGGTGAAAGTGTTTTTCTTACACGCGATGAAAAATTAAAACTCGTCGAAGCAGTAAAGAAAAATATTACTGATGATAAACTTTTAATTGCCGGCACCGGCTCGGATTCGATTAAAGATACTATTTCATTATCGAATGATGCGGCAAATCTTGGTGCCGATTATGCTCTAATTCTTACTCCTTCGTTTTATAAATCTGAGATGAAACCTGCGGCGTATATAAAATATTTTTCCGCAGTTGCGGATCAAACAAAAGTACCGGTTATAATATACAACGTTCCAAAATTCACCGGTGTGGATATCGAGGCGGAAACAGTTGCTAAACTTTCCGAGCACGAGAATATTGCCGGAATAAAAAACAGTTCGGAAAATATTCGCCAAACAACCGAGATGATCGATCAAACCCGGGAAGATTTTGCGGTGATAGCCGGAACTGCTTCGGTGCTGTATGCCGGTATAACCGCGGGCTCTGTCGGCGGCATTTTAGCTCTTGCTAATATCGCCCCGGACGAATGCGTGCAAATACAAAAACTGGTTGAAGCCGGAGATCATTCCAAAGCGATAGAACTTCAAAAGAAAATGCTTCCGGTTAATAAAGCTATAACTGCAAAGTACGGAGTTGCCGGTCTTAAAGCCGCAATGGATATGCTCGGTTATTTCGGCGGAGAACCGCGCGCACCTTTATCAAAATTAGGCGATGAAGACAAGCAACATCTAAAACAAATTTTAGTTAACGCAGAACTTTTACATTGAGTAAGTGAGTGATTAATTGTTTGCTGGCTTACCTGCTGTAAAAAAAGATTTAAGGAGATTTCTTAAATGCATCCGAATTCATTCAAACCTATAAAAAGAATTTTAATGGGGCCAGGTCCGTCAAATGTTCACCCGCAGGTATTGGAAGCGATGTCTAAAGCTCCGCTCGGGCATCTCGATCCGCAATTCATAGAACTGATGGACGATATAAAATCATTGCTGAAGTACACATTCAAAACGGAAAGCGATTCAACATTCATCCTCTCCGGCCCGGGCTCGCTTGGCATGGAAGCGTGCCTTGTGAATATTGTTGAACCGGGCGATAAAGTTGCTGTGTGCGTCGGCGGTTACTTTGCAAACCGGATGACACAAATTGTAGATAAAATCGGCGGACAAACAGTAATGGTAAAAGAAGCATGGGGACGCGCCATCGATCCGCAAAAACTTGAAGACGCGCTGAATGCAAATCCCGACACAAAAGTTGTTGCGTTTGTTCACGCAGAAACCTCCACCGGTGCTTTATCAAACATAAAACAGCTTTCGAAAATTGCACACAAACATAATTGCTTAGTGATTGCGGACGTTGTCACTTCACTCGGCACAACAGAAATTAATGTTGATGAGTGGCAGCTTGATGCCGCGTATTCTTGCTCACAAAAAGGATTGGCGTGTGTTGCGGGAATGTCGCCCATTACATTCAGCGACCGAGCTGTTAATCACATCAAACAAAGAAAGACCCCTGTTCAAAGCTGGTTTAGCGATTTGAATCTTCTTTCTGGTTACTGGAGCGGCGGACCTAAGAGAATGTATCATCATACAGCACCGAGTAATCAATTTTATGGAATGCACGAAGCGCTATTAGTTCTTAAAGAAGAAGGAATTGAAAACGCATGGCGCCGTCATAAAGAGAATAGCGTAAAGTTTATTTCGCGATTAAAACAAATTGGTCTTGAACCTTTTGTACCTGAAGGTGAAAGAATTCCAAATCTAATCACTGTAAAAATTCCGGAAGGAGTCAACGATACGGCAGTTAGAAGTGAACTACTAAACAAGCACAATCTGGAAATCGGCGCAGGACTCGGCGAACTAGCCGGCAAAATCTGGCGCATAGGATTGATGGGCTACAACTCAAACGAGAAGATGATAGATTTCTGCATCAGCGCATTGAAAGATATACTGGGAAAATAATTTCTATCCAGAATTTAATAGCACACAGATCAAACAGATGGAACTGATCGTCAATGATAAATATCGGTTATTATCTGTTTAATCTGTTATATCTGCGTTCTATTATGGTACTGTTTGGAAAGTTTATATCTTTTAGTCTTAGATGCACCTCGTCATTTCATCTAATTTTCCTAATTTTGAAGCACTAAAAAATTCTTTTAACGAAAGAAGGTTTAAATATGTCAAACGCAATTTTTAATATTCCTCTCCCGGAAAACGAACCCGTTAAGAACTACGCCCCCGGATCGCCGGAACGAACAGCGCTTAAATCTAAACTTGCTGAAATGCAAAACCAGGTTATCGATATTCCTATTATAATCGGCGGAAAAGAAGTTAGAACCGGCGATACCGACAACTGTGTTATGCCGCATAATCACAAACATGTTTTGGCAAAGTATCACAAAGCTGGAACAAAAGAAGTTGGGATGGCAATCGACTCTGCGATGGAAGCACACAAAATTTGGTCGCGCATGGAATGGTATGATCGTGCATCAGTCATGTTGAGAGCAGCCGATCTTTTGGGATTAACCGAATGGCGCTACATCATGAACTCGGCAACTATGCTTGGACAAAGTAAAAATCCTTTCCAGGCAGAGATTGATTCTGCGGCAGAGTTAGCAGACTTCTTCAGATTCAACGCATACTACGCGATGAAGATTTATCAAGAGCAGCCACTTCATTCTCCTTTCGGAATGTGGAATAGGATGGAATACCGTCCGCTCGAAGGATTTATATTTGCGGTAGCTCCTTTCAACTTTACTTCAATTGCCGGAAACCTTCCAACTTCCCCCGCGTTGATGGGAACTGTTGCGTTAATGAAACCAGCGTCAAGTGCAGTCTACTCGGGTTACTGGATAATGAAATTGTTGGAAGCCGCTGGAATGCCTGCAGGCGTTATTAATTTTATTCCGGGTTCCGGTTCAAAGGTCGGCAATCCTGTTTTGGATTCGGAATACTTCGGCGGAATTCACTTTACCGGAAGTACCCCGACATTTCAATCGATGTGGAGAACCGCCGCAAATAATTTATCAAAGTACAAATCTTATCCAAGATTAGTAGGCGAAACAGGCGGTAAGGATTTTATTTTCGCACACGCAAGTTCGGATGTAACTGCTTTAGGCGTTGCTCTTATCCGCGGTTCGTTTGAATACCAAGGACAAAAATGTTCGGCGGTGTCGCGCGCGTATATTCCTAAATCAATCTGGCCCAAGCTGAAGGATTATATTGTAAGCGAAATCAAAACGATTAAGATGGGCGATCCGTCCGACTTTACAAATTTCTTCAACGCGGTTATAGATAAGAATGCTTTCAACACAATAACTGAGTATATCAAGTTTGCAAAGTCTTCCAGCGAAGCGGAAATTATTGCCGGCGGAAATTTTGACGACTCCGTTGGATACTTCATCGGACCGACGGTGATTGTTACTACAAATCCGAAATTCAAAACTATGGAAGAAGAAATCTTTGGGC
>JAKAHQ010000273.1 GCA_021814855.1 Bacteroidota bacterium
TAATAATCCGCCGGGAGTTGAAAACAGAACGGCTCTCTCTGCCGGATCGTTATCGAATTCAATTTTGGGAAACCTTGTCAAATCGATATTTTCTTTTTTTATGTACTCGCCGAACTTTTTCATTGTAACGTTGAAATTTCCGAGACCCACTTCTTCAAATTCTCTCTTCTTGGCTATGCATGGAGAAACAATCAAAACTTTGTGACCTGCATACTGCGGGTAGTAGTTTTTTATGAGCTTGATTGTGTGCATCATTGGGCTGTCTGCCGGAGCTAAATATTTCAATAACCCGGGCTGAAATATTTCGATGTATGAAACTATAGCGGGACACGGCTGCGCAATTACGGTTTTGGGGTTGTGTTCTTTAATATACTCCAGATAACTTTTCACCGTTAATTCTGCGCCAAAACTCACATCGAAGGAAGCGCTTACGCCGAGGGATTTAAGCCATCCGTTAAAATGCAAATACTGATCCGGGAATTCTGCAGCCACTGCAGGAGCTACGACGGCAACAATTTTTTCCCTGTTTTTTACAGCTTTCAAAAACAAATCGAAATCATCCAATCCGATCCTTGCATCGTGCGGACAAGCTTTAAGACATTCGCCGCAGCCAATGCAAAGATCCTCTCTTACGGCAACGTGATCTCCGCTTCCATCGTTGCAAAATTTTACGGGACAAACTGCAATGCATCTATGACAATTAACGCATTTTTCGGTGTCTACTTCAATTACCCTTGCCAGTTTCATTTTTACCTCAAATTGATTTTGGATGTTCGACAGCTATTAAAGGACCCTCTTCAAGTAATTATTATGTCCCTTTTTTAAAAGGAGAAATTGCAAGTTCCCCTCGTATTATCGAAACTATTTAATTTATTTTCAGTCCCACTATATTTCACCTTTGATAATTAAGATGCGTTGATTATTAATTTACAGTTTGCTCTAACTGCCATTGATTCCTCGTTCCGGCTAATCTGTAATTTTGTCCGCTGTCGTTCGTGTTCAATTTGAATCGCGATATAAGTTCCTGAAGATTGCCGGTTAATCTATTTAGATCTTCGGCGGCTCTGGCAATTTGCTGAGTGCCGGCGGCAGACTGTTGAGTAACGCTGGAAATTCCTTCGATGTTTCTGCTGATCTGTTCGGCGGCTGAAGACTGTTCTTCGCTTGCGGCTGCTACCTGGGTTACTACATCCAAATTTTTCCGAGACGAATCGATTATTTGCTGCAAAGAAGCGCCGGCTCTTTCCGCCAGGTTTTTTCCTTCTTCCACTTCTTTTGTGCCTTCATTCATCGAGTTGACGGCTTCTTTGGTATCATTTTGAATCTTTCTAATCATACCTGCAATTTCTTTTGTTGCTTTTGTAGTACGTTCGGCAAGTTTGCGCACTTCATCGGCTACAACTGCAAATCCTCTTCCCTGTTCACCCGCGCGGGCAGCTTCTATTGCAGCGTTAAGAGCAAGCAGGTTTGTTTGATCTGCTATGTCGTCGATCACTTGAACAATTTCTCCAATCTGCTCGCTTCCTTTGCCGAGTTCCTGCACGGTGGCCGCAGATTTTAGAACGACATTTGCAATGTTATTCATTCCAAGAATTGTATCTTGAACTGCTTTACCTCCTTCGATTGCGATTTCTCCGGCGCGCCTTGCGTTATCTGCCGCTACGTTTGAGTTCTTCGAAGTTTCAAGAATTGTTTTTGTCATCTGTTCAACAGCGCTCGCAACTTCCGATGTTTGCGAACTTTGTTCTTGAGCACCGGCTGCCATTTCTTCAGAACTGGATGAAATTTGATTGCTTGCGCTTGCGGTTGCCTGCACTGCTTCGGATACATTTTTTACTATTTCATTAATATTTTTTACAGATTCGTTAAATCCATTGAATAGTTTCCCGATGTCATCATTATCCTTTTCTGCAATTACTTCAACTGTTAGATCCCCATCAGCAAACTTATCCATCGCCTTCAGCAAATTTTGCGTGGAACGGGTTAAATAATTTTGAGCATCTTTTATTTCCGTTATGTTAGTAACCGCTTCTAACCCACCTATTATTTGCCCTTCTCTGTTTTTTATTGGCGCCCCGGTGTATAAGATCGGCAAATCCGCACCATTCGGATGCGCTATGGTTTCTTCCGTATAGATTGAATCATTTTTCATCGCCCGAAATAGTGCGCAACTTTCGGTATTACAGTGGCCAGTTTTAAAAAGACTGTAACACTTTTGTCCAATTAATTGTTTCTGATCCTTCGCAACAACATCTGCACCAATTTTATTTATATACTGAACATTAAATTCTTTATCAATTATCATTACCGGGGCAGGGATTTTATCTATATATTGAATTTGCAAAGCAATTTTTTCAATCATACGATTGAAAGCAGTTGTAAGTTCTCCTATTTCGTCGTTGCTTGCATTAGTTAATTGAATATCAGTTTCGCCGGATGCGAATTTAATTGTGGCATTCAATAAGACTTTAACCGGATTGCTAATAATTTTTGCTACAAAAAATCCCAAGCCGATAGCCACAATCATTCCTAGAATTACATAGATCAACATATTTCTTGATGCGGCATTGGCTGCAATTGTATTACTATCCGATCTGTTCTTAGCTCTTTGTGTTATAATGTTGCCTAAGTCCGAAAGTGCGTCCTGCTCGGCTTTTCTTGCAACGTCCATATCGGTTCTCCACAAAGCTATTGCTTCGTTGTCTTTTTCGGCTAAGCATAATTCTACGAACTTTGAGTACAGAACGTCAAATGCGTCGTCTGCTTTGACGAATTTATCCAGTTTTTCAAAGACTGCCTTGTTAACCGTCCTTCTAATTATTGCTTTGTTGGTATCGATATCGGCTTGTCGTTCTTTAATTAATTTCAATGTAGCAGCATACTCTTGCTGATTGTTTTCAATTAATAATTCCAATCCGTTAGCGCGCATTCTTTGGAAGGCAGACGTTAGATCGACCATTGCAGATAGCGGAACAGTATTGGTTTGATAAAGTATTGTATCGCTATCGTTAGCATCTTGAAGAGAGGTTATTCCTTCGTAACCGATTAGGCCGGCAATTAATGCGACGAGTATAAAACTCATCAATAATTTCGTTCTAATTTTAAAATTATAAAACCAGTTCATTTTGTTTCTCCTTGATACTTTAATTAAAAAGACATTGTAAAGGCACAAAACACGTTTGTACCGCTAAAATCATTTTTACCGAGAAGATCAATTTGCTCTCCCAAAACGAGAAGCAAATTAGTTGAGAACCGGAAAGTAATTCCCGGTGTAACTGAAAGTTTAACTGAATAAAGAGAACTTTTGAAAGTCGAGTATCCGTTTAATTCCATCACTGCCTGAAGATCATCCGAGATTTTGTAACCGAGCGACGCACCGTAATTAAGAGCGCTGTTAAATTGAGAATGACCGCTGTATACGCTGTAAGAAAAAAGAAGATCGAGACTTGCGACCTCAGAAAGTACTAAAGAATAAGTTGATCCAAGCGAAAATGAATGTTTATTTTCATCTGAGGCGAGCGTATCATCGGGTGTTTTATTATCTGCCGGCAGTGAAATACCTGCCAGTATGGCCATTGATGATTTGGCACCGGAGAAGAGAACAGCTTTTGATCCTATAAAAATATCCTCAAGCGTAGTAGAAAACGATGTTCCTATTTCCAACCCATCGGCAACTCCCAGGGTTATTCTGAATTGTAAAATTGAAGCATCGTTAAAACCATTCAATGATTTTAAGTTCCACTCGGAGTCAAATTCTTTCGAGGATCGAAATACGGAAAGCGAGGGTTCAAATTCGAATTTGCCTTTTTGAACTGCCCCGGCATCCGGCACAC
>JAKAHQ010000274.1 GCA_021814855.1 Bacteroidota bacterium
AGCCAACAGGTTTCGATGATTTTTCCAAATCGACGGGGATTTGCCACGATACAAGTGAATTAAGTTTTTCATCTTTAATAAAAAGATATTCGGCACAGGCCCCGTCCAATTCTTCGCCGCACAATTCAACCAATTTTCTAATGTTGGATTTCGGGTCCGTACCGAAATTAAGAAATATCCGGTTGAGCTTTTGCAATCTTATCTCGGCCACTTTTTGATCTGTTATATCCAGCCAGATGCCGAAGTATTCGGTTGAACCTGAATTGCCGTTAGGCCTCGGCGATTCGTAATCTAAAAACCATTTATAATTTCCGTCGGCGCACATCCAGCGGTATTCTATTTTTATGGATTTACCTTCGCGCACATTCAAAAAAGCAGTTTCAACTTTTTGCTTGTCTTCGGGATGAATTCTCTCAATCCAAAAAGATTTTTTTTGCGTGAAATCGAAATGTGTAAAGCCCGTAACAGATTTTACATTTTCGGTCATCCAAGAAGCATCAAATGCACTGGGAGTAATTCCGGTATACAGAATTACCGGTATAGCTTCCAGTATGGCTGCTTGCCTTTCTTCATTTTCTTTTCTTTCCGTCTCTAATTTCTTTTGAGCTGTAACATCAATCGAAATGGCGATTGCTTCCGTTATTTTTCCTTCTGTTAAGATCGGACTAACATAACTCATGAGCCATCTTTCGTGTCCCACCGGAATTTTTGAACGGTGCTCAAACACAACAGTTTTTTTATTCTCGAAGATTTGTTTTAGCTTGTCGTTTACTTCGTCGTGAAGTTCGGGCTGTATCAAATCAAAGATACTGTCGCCTATACTTGTAATATTTATATTCTCTTCATATTTCTGATTAATGAATTTTACTTTGCCGACCGAATCGATAATTGTAATAATATTTGGAGCGTTGTCTATTATTGCCCGAAGTTTATTTTCAGATTGTTTAAGCTCTCTAGTTCTGTTTTCAACTTCTCTAAGCAGCTCCTTGCCGTATTTAACCTGCGCCAGATAGGTGTATGCTAAATATAACAGCGCGCTTAAACCCGTAAGTACAAATCCAACAAACCACCATTTTAAATAGAAAGGATTTCCGATTGTTATGATTGAAGAATATACTGTTTTACTCCAATCGCCGCCTCTATTTCTTGTAGAAACCATCAACCTATAGCTACCGGGAGAAAGATTACTGTACCGGGCTTGAGTGTTTGATCCTAATTCGTTCCAATTGGATTCAAATCCTTCCAGCCGTACGCGGTACATTATATATTTTTCATTTTTAAATGACAGCGCTTTGAAATGAAAAATAAAATCATTTTGAGAAGACTGGAACTCAAGGGATTTGTCGAGTTGATAATGTTTCTCATCGGAAGTTTCCAAGCCGAGAGAAAAAATTTCGGGAGGATTTTCTTTTATGTCGTATTCAGGAATAAAGCGCGATAATCCCCGGTCGGTTCCAATCCAGATATTACCGAAGGAATCTTCTACAAATGCCGCCCGGTTTGTTTCGTGCCCGGCTAATCCTCCTTCAATAGAATAACGCCTGCTTGTCTTGCCGTCCCACTTAATAACTCCGTTGTTGGTGCCGAACCAATAATTTTTTCTATTGTCGCGGTTGATGAAAAATATTTTTTTATCAATCTTCAAAGCGGAATTGCCGAAAGTTGAAAATGAATTTCCTTTGAGCACAAATAAACCTGCCGAAGTGCCCAAAAGTTTTTCATCGTCATTGTAATCCGTAATAGCGTAGACTACGGTGCCGAAAGGGACGCCTGTTAAATTAATTTGAGAGCATCTGCCGTTTGCATAGTGAATTAGACTTCCGGCCCTGCCTGCCCATATTTGATTTTGCCGATCGACATATACTCTTCTTACTTCGCTGTATTCGTTACCGCAACAAACTTCCACTATTTTGTTATTGACAATTTTTTCCAAACCGCGGTTGCTGCCAATCCAAACAGTGCCGTTTTTATCCGTTGCCATTGAATATGTCTGCTCATATTTGTCTTTGTTTAGCCACTCGATTCTGCTTTCATTTATAAGCTTACCTATTCCAAGCTGCGTGGCGGCTATCCAAACGGTACCGGCAGAATCTTTGCATAATCCCATCACGCGAATTGACGCATAATTTACGGATGATTTCGGTTCAATTTTTATT
The DNA here is from genome assembly GCA_021814855.1 of Bacteroidota bacterium. The sequence continues at coordinate 2,157 of JAKAHQ010000274.1, forward strand.
GTTCGGAACGAATTGCCTTTATAAAGAGTCAGCCCGTTTTCATGGCCGAAGATAAGAAAGCCCGGACGAACTTGAAGTATAGCCGATACTTCATTTTCGAGTAAGCCATTTGAACGGTAAAAATTTTGGAAAGGGAGATTAGTAACTTTATCAATTCCTCTGTATGACGGAAACCATATATTCCCTTCATGATCGATACAAATTGAAGTGCTGCCGAGCGAGTTGAAACCGTTTTCATGATCGAGAGGGATAATTTTGCCGCGGTTGATTTCGTAAATATATTTCTGGAATTCATCTCCATAATAAATCTTATTCTTGCCGTCGTACCGTGCAAAGAAGTTTCTCGGCAAATATCTGTCCGAACGTATATAATTTGCCTGACTGGTAATTAAGGAAAAATTATTTCCGTGAATATTTCCGATCCACCCTCTGCCGAATAGCCAGATGACCCGGCTATTACTACCCGGTTCTTTATGGTTCGCGGCGAATTCGATGCCGATTATTTTTTTTGACCGCACTTTGATAAGAGAATTCAAACTGTTGTCTATTTTGCCGTCGTGAATTACCGACACACCTTTTTCGGTGCAGACGTAAACGGAACCGTTATAACTCTTGATAAAATTAATTTGGTTATCCAACAATCCATTTGATTTTGTAAGATGAGTCCAGACGCCGTTGCTGTAAATATAAATCCCGTCATGCGTGCCCAGTATTAATTTCAAGTTACCGTTATCGTAATGAAGGTCGAACGCGGTATATAACTGAACATCGCCTTTACCGCTGATTGGCTTCTTTATCAGATTCCACTTGTTGTTTTTGAAGAAAGCAATTTGATCTGCGTTCCAATTAGGTATAGCCCAAATTGTATTATCGTCGTATTTAATTTTGTAATAATCTACCCGCGGTAATCCGTCCGACGTTGAATAATTTCTCCACGAACTTCCGTCGTAAGAACTTACGCCCTCGTCCGTAGCAAACCACATAATACCGGTTTTATCCTGAGTAACATCGTGAACGCCGTTGGAAGCGATTCCGTCTTCAACCGAGTAAGAGTGTACCTGAAAACTCTGCGGGAAGTACGATTGTTCACAAAGAAATGACAGAAGGAAAATGATCTTCATCCGACTGAAGAGAAACGCCCGAATAAACTGAACCGTATTCATAATCAACAGTATATAATTCTCCTTATTGATTATCGAATTAAATCGATAATAATTCAACCAGCAATGGTGGAAATTTTTGTGCCCGGTAGATTTTGCAGATGTACATATCTTAACGATTGTAATATATGGAATTATCGTCTTAATGTTTAGAACTTTTAGGATTCATGTGAATTAATAATCGGAATTAAACCGAGATTTTTGCTTTTATAACTTGCCGTTTTTTATATTTGACCACTTAATTTTAATCAAAATCTTGAAAATGAAACCTAAAGTTTATGTTAAAGATCTGAAAGATCACGTAGGGGAAACTGTAACACTCAAGGGTTGGCTCTATAATAAAAGATCCAGCGGTAAGCTTAAATTTCTAATTCTCCGCGACGGCAGCGGCTATGTTCAATGCGTTGTGTTCAAAGGCAGCGTTAGCCAGGAAGTGTTTGATGATGCCGATAAGCTTACTCAAGAATCGTCCTTTGAAGTAACTGGCACCGTTAAAGCGGAACCACGA
>JAKAHQ010000275.1 GCA_021814855.1 Bacteroidota bacterium
AACAATTCATCTTTAACGAATGTGAAAACTTATTGAAGGAGCATACCGAGGAGAGGGTAGAAGATGTTTTACTTGCATTGGAGAATTTTAACAACATAAAAAAATATGTCAGTGTAAATCTGACCGTAAGGAATTGGTTAAGCAAGTCAGAAAAGAATAAGAATACTTTCAAGCGTATAGCAAAAGGAGAGGTTACAGACCAGCAGCTCGCAGAAGAGCTTGATAAGGCGTTCAGATAGATTCGAACGGAGATCGCGCCACAGCGACGAGCTGGTGCATTAAGAACTGTAAAATCTTAGAGTATTGCGATGGCAAAAATAAAATTAGAAAATTTGAAACAGCAACTCACTGAGTTAACCGCGGAAATCGATTGGAGAGAAAAACAGATTTCCGGCTTACTGGATTACGGCAAAACTGTTGAGATGAAAAAAGAAATTATCATTCTGAAAGAACGTCGGCATGAATTAATAAGGCAGATGGAAGAGTTCCGGCAAAGGAAAGCGTTTATCAAAAACCGTGGCAAATTAAGAACCATAGGATTTCGGAACGGTAACCGCACTGTAATGCTGTAAGGTTGTAGGGAATATGGAAAGATAACATGAACAATAAAATAACACCGGAAAAAGAGAGCCAGGCAATAATTGAACGCGATTTGCTGAGGGCGATGGACTTGCTGAAGGAAAAAGGAATTGAGCGCACAGATAAAACTTTGTTAGACGAGTTTGTTGAAGTTCTGCAAAATACTTTAACAAAACATTTAAGAGACATTCGCGAGATCTGTGATGTTGTTGAAAACCGCCAGAATGAATTACTGTTTTGGTTGCAAGAGACAAAAAAGATGATAGATGCGCTTTGCGTTTACAAAGAAAAAATTGATGAAGACGCCTTAAAAAAGTTTTCGAGCTATGTTGATAAAGTTGAGCGAGAAGTTGTCTCTCGCTTTAATACGATGCTAAAACCAAGCAACAACTAACCATAAACAAAAAGGAGTAAGACCATGCTGGTAGACAGAGAATCAAAAATTGCAACCCTTGAAAATATTCAAGAGGATCTATTACAAACTTATAAGGTGGCAAAATCGACAGAGACCAGAGTAGATGGTGAGAATCGCTTGAAAATCGAGCGCGCCAAAGACGAAATAGAACGTCTTCACAAATCGGTTGGTCGACTGATTCAGTATTATAAAACCGCAGCGCACTAAGGAGACATCATGGCAAACTCAAAAGAAGAAATGCTTCCTTTGCTTAAGTCTTTAGAGGAAGACCTCAGCCGGTTATCAGAAAAACAAAAAATGGTTGAGAAGCTTACACCATCCGGGAAAATGGTTGAAACCGAAATGGCTCAGCTCTTTTCAAAAATAAGAGATGCACTTGGGAGCCTATCGACAAATCTCGCGGTGGTCAAGAAATTAATTGAGCAACTCAATTACGGAAATTCTTTTATAGTTGATGCGCTGCGGGAGGGATCTGATGAATGACGCAGAAATCAGAAAAATGCGAACTGAGCGCGAAGAGTTGACCACTGATATTAGCCATCTAATGCGTTGCGCAGACTTCTTTCCCGAGATCACGGCAAGGATTGACTACATCTATGAATTAATTGAAGGCACCGCGAGGTTGAAGACTGAGGCACCAATAAAGGAATTTATTTCAACGCTGCAAGCAGCCGAACAAGACATTAAAAAAGCTTTTGATATGCTTGCCGTTCAGATACGAACGAAGCAAAACAGAGTTAATGATTTGAGTAGTGTTCCGAGTTATTGATTGATAATGAGAAGCCGGAATTTCTCCGGCTTCCATTTTAGACTAAATGAAACGTTCCAGTTGGAATTATGAAACATGAAACGGTAGACAAAAAATATTTCATTTAAAAGAACGCTTCTAAAAAAGAGGTGTGAAACGCGATGGCAAGAACAAGCATTATCCCGCAGCATATAAAGCAAAAAGTTTGGGAAGAAATTGAAAAGGGAACACCTTACTCTCTGATTTCTGAGGAATGGCAAATATCTAAAGCAACGGTAAGCCGAATAAAATCGGAAAAAGAAAAAGAGCTTGGGATTGTGTTGGCTAAGCAACCGATTTCAAAGAACGAAATGACAAGGCGTGAGAAAATCGGAAAGTCGGCAATTGTATTACAAACAATAAAGAAGGCTGATTTCATTACAGAAAATTTCTTAGATGCGTTTGGCGTGATTTTCCACAATTCTAACCATTTGGTTGAAATAATTGACCACTCACGAGACGAAGCCGATTCGCTGAAGAAAAAGCAAGAAGAGATACTTTCAAAATTTGAGGAATTCATAGACCAACCGGAAGAGGGAGAAGAAAAGAAGCAAACCCGTTATGATTTGAATTCAATGATACGCGAATCCATACAAAAAATTAACGACTTCTTTGCGCGGGACATGATTCGAATAAAAGCTGTAGGAGAGATGCGGAAGCACCTTGAAACATTTCTAAAATTAAAAGAAGAGATTTTGGATTTAAGCCAAGTTAAGAAAATATTTGATGCGTTTTTTGGAGCTTGTAATACGTTGGACGATAAAGAGTATTGCGCTTACCGCGATAAAGTAATTGAATTGGCTCCCGCAACGAAAGCCTTCTTTATCCGCCATGAAGGCGGGGACGAATTACACAATGTAAGTTCATCAGCAGAGGAAAAATTATGAACGAAGAAAATGAGTTAGGTCTAAGCATCCGGGCTAGGATATTGCCGCTGATTGAAGGCGCCGATCAACTGATGAACCAGATAGAAAATCTTCCGAGCAAAATTTCAAACCGGATGAATGAAACGATAAGTTCACCTACTTTCCAGGAAGGACTTAGCCCGCAGCAGATAAAAAAAGTTGAGGGGTTTGCGGGTTTCAATGATATGTATGAGTTTGAAAAACTTCAGCAGAAACAAAAAGATCTTATGGAAGAGTTAGATATCGATCTTTCTTCTGGAAGAATTACCAAAGCTCAGCGAGGAAAATGGCAGAAGAAATTCGGAAGGCAAGGGAATGTGATTGAAGGTTTCACAGAGGACTTAATAGAACAATTAAACGAACCATATTTTGATTTCTTGGGCCCGGATAAAAAGAAAATGCTGATGAGTGCGTTAAACGAAGGGACGCGCGAGGCAACGGACAACGTTGAAAAATTGAACAGGGAATTTGAGCGGGTTGCGGATGGTATCAACAGATCCAGTAATGAAGCGCGAAACCTATTCGACCAACTGAAAGCTGCCGGCGTTCTTTCCTTTGCCGGATCGATTGTTAATATGGGATTGGACTATTGGATCAAAACGGAGCAGATAAAAGGAGCTGAGCGGACGAGTTTTGATTTCAGTAATCCGATGTCTATGTATGCGCAACAAAAACAATTTGAAGCGTATAAAACGACAACCGAGCGAATGCGGGATTATGAAATTAACGGCGCTGGAATTGGTTTAGCTGGCGGGCTCGGGCTTGCAGCAATTGCCGGTGTTACGGGTGGAGTTGGATTATTAGCGGCAGGTGCTGCAGGTTTATATTTTGGACAATCTATTGGCGGTAAAATTGCAAGCGGGAAAAACATTGAAACCCAAACTGAGATGGAGGAACAATTAAAGCGCCGCCAGGAAGTTTACGCGCAGCTTAATTCGATGGTTTCCGGTTCTAGTCAATACGATATTCTTAGATCCCGGACACGCGCACGGATTGGCTTTGAAGCAATTGGAAGTTTGGAAGACTTAGGTTATAGCCCGCAAGAAGAATTAGGAATGCGAACACAATTTGCAGATGCCAGAGGGAGATTTGATAATCGTCTTTATACCGAACAGACAACATTTGCGAGAGCTG
>JAKAHQ010000276.1 GCA_021814855.1 Bacteroidota bacterium
AGGATCACCTTTGGGATACTCCAGGTATTTCGAATAAACTTTTCCGTTCGTTGTTTCAATTGTAACTTTCGACGGCTGTTTTTCCGGGAACATTTTCTCAAACTCTATTGATGCTTCACCTTTAATCTTATCAATCGTTTCCCAAATTCTATGATCTTTTAATTTCTCTTCGCTGAATGAATTTGTAGTAATCTTATGATCTACCAAAGCCGCCGCGATGCAGTAGGGAAGCGAATGATCCGCCGTCTCGCGCGATTCCGGTCTGTATTTATGTGCATCAAAAAGTATATCGCATGCGCGGGCAATTGTTGTAACTGTAACCGATTTAATTTCATCATATTTAATATCATTCGATTGAACCACATCGAGCGCAGCCGAGATGTGGGTGTGAGTAAGCGCTTCGGTTGGGAACGCTTTCATTCCGCATTGAAGGATTTTATAATTCTTGCCTAGATCGCCGATTAGTTTATCTAAATTCCATCCCCATTCAATATCGCTGTTCACTTCACGCAATTGAACCGGATCAACTTTTTGGGTATAGGAATTCCAGCCGAAGAAACATTCCATGAATCCTTCCTTGCCTTCAAACACGGCCTCGGTTCCTGTGTAACCGTTCTTTGCCATCAACGCTGCAAACACTCCGCTTTGAACTGCCATAGGGTCAACTGTATTTTTCATCATGCTAAGTTTACCGGCGGTTGGACAGCCGATAGTATGATTGTGCGAGCCGTTAATTCCAATCGCGTTTACCATCTCGTCAACCGTAAGACCCAATATTTTTCCGGCAACAATAGGCGAGACAAATTGGGTTAATGTTGCATGATGCCACTTACGTTCACGAATTCCCGGAACTGCAAATTCGCAAAGACGCTGCTCAAATTCGTAAGCAAGAACAATAGCTACAATAACATCTTTCATCGACGCGCCGACCATCTCCGCTGTTGCTAACGCGGCGGGAATTAAATCTGACGGATGCGAAGGATCTTCTTTCCAATAGATGTCGTTGAAGTCGAGTGAACGGATCATTAACGAATTAACCATTGCGGCATTGACGGCGGGCAATTTATCTCCAAACGCAAACACCGTTGCTTCCGGCTTACCGCCCATTTCTTTGTAAAGGTTGCGAATAATGTTAACGTCTTTTGTATTGTAAGCTCCGAACGCGCAGCCTATTGAATCATATAAAAATCTTTTTACTTCATCTATAACCTCTTTAGGTAGATCATCAAATTTTAAATTAACAGCAAACTCAGAAATAACACGGGACACGGACTTCTCCATGGTGTTTTCCTTATAATGTTTTAGGGATAATTTAGGATTTACTTATTCTGCCAGTTGGTTTCGAATATCTTGGGGAAATTCAAAAAGGGGAAAAATTCTTTTGATGTGTTTGATCTTACTTTTTTCATGATCTTTTAGTTGCGATATCTTCCTAAAATTTCATAAGCAAAATAGAGGATTGGCGGCAAGAATTCAATCTAATTGTTCCGTATCGAATGGAAAAGACAGTATGAACTGGCGCTAAAGAAAAGTAGTATGGGCGTTGGGCAGATTATTACTTACACTTTCCGGAAAAATAAAGATTCTAAGCATATAATGCGTAACGCTATAATTTTATGACTATTCGCTTTACTTTTGTGCTTTTATTGCGACTTGGCGTAAAAAGATTTCTTAAAAATGATGCTTTAACAATAAGATTTGATTTATTCTAATGGTTCTCCGGTTAAGAAAAATGCTTATTTTCCTCTAAAACACGGATTTTTGAAACGTTCCACCAATGTAAAGAATCAAAGTGGCGTCGTAAAGAATCAGAATGATGTTGTAAAGAATCAAATGAGCGGCGTAAAATATCATAGGGATGACGGAAAGTATCAAAGGGATGACGGAAAGCATCAAAGTAATGACGTAAAACTTCATAGGGACGGCGTAAAGCATCATAGGAACGGCGGAATGAATCATAGAAATAACGGAAAGAACCAAAGGGACGACGGAATGAATCAAATGTACGGCGACGGACTTTAGCTATGGCGTAAATTCCGCCATATTTGCCAGATCGCAGATTCTAGAAATCTTTATTATCCTAAATTCTTTTTTACCCATTCTTCCAATCCACCGGTTACTATTAACTCTTGCGCGGCAACACCAACAGTACCAATCGAATAAGTTTTATCTATAGTAGAAAGTGTAGAATCCTCAAAATTTATTTTTATAGTTATCCCCGTTTTAACGGTTAATTTATCCTTGCCGAATTTTTGTTCTAAATCGTTTATCAACTCAGGGCATTCGATTACGAGGAAACCGTTGTTAAGGGCGTTCCTTTTATAAATATCGTTGAACGAACCGGCGACAACTAATCTTATACCTTTATATTTTAGCGCTGTCGCTGCTTGCTCGCGGGAACTGCCGGTGCCAAAGTTAAATCCTCCTACAACAATATCTCCGGATTTAACAATGCTTCTAAAATCCGGATCATAATTTTCCATAACAACTTCGGCCTGCTGCTGCGGGGTCATATCGTCGTTGTAAGTATATTTCCCGGGATAAATTCCGTCAGTATTCAAATTATCCTGATTACAGAAAATTATTTCTCCCTCAACCTGGGGTGGGAATCCGTTGATAATTTTTACCGAAGATTTTTCACTGCCTGATTTAGTATTTGATTTTATTTTGGCAGATACATTTCCAAGTGTTACATTAAAATTGTAATCGATGAATCCCGCAATGGCTGATGACGCCACAACAGCGGGAGAAGCCAAATATGCTTGCGCGTTTGGCGAACCCATTCTTCCTTTAAAGTTTCTGTTTGTTGCCGAGATACCAACTTCTCCGTCTTCTAATAAACCTGTGCCGAGACCGATGCAGGGTCCGCAGCCGGGGGGCAGAGCTATAGCGCCTGCATCTAGTAATGCTTGCCAATCACCTCGTCTTTCACTTTCGGTTTGAACCTCGCTTGAAGCAGCGGCAATATAAAATTTTACATGTTCGGCTATTTTTTTCCCACGAACTACTTCTGCCGCTTCGGCTAAATCGTCAATGCGAGAGTTTACACAGGAAACGAGATAAGCTTTATCAACTTTTACTTTTTGGTTCTTAATCTCTGAAACGGCATGCATAATCTTAACTGTGTTAGGTCCAGATACATAAGGTTCAATGGTTGTAAGATCAATAACAAGTTCTTTGGAATAGAAAGCATCGGAATCAGCTTTGAGTGATGCAAGATCATTTTCAAGCTGGGTTATTCTTTCTTCATTCATGCGTGGATGCTTTCCTTTGCCGTCCGCGTCTGATGGAACACCGGCAAGTCCGCGTTTGGAAATGTATGCAGCGCGTTTTCTCAACCAATTGATAGTGATTTCATCGATAGGAAATAGGCCCACAAGAGCGCCCCATTCGGTAGTCATATTTGCGATTGTGAGACGCTGATTAAGTTCAAGATATTTTATTCCATCGCCAGTGAACTCAATTGCATGATTCAAGACTTCATCATGATTAAAGAATCCGCAGAGTGCTATAATGATGTCCTTACCTTTAACTCCGGGTTTAAGTTTTCCTCTTAACTCAACTTTCGCTATAGGTGGAATCTGCCACCATGTTCTTCCTGTAGCCCAAATTGCTGCTGCATCGGTGCGAACAATCGGAGTGCCGAGACAACCGATGCCGCCGTACATGTTTGAGTGACTGTCCGATGCGACAGCCATAGTCCCCGGCCATGCGTAACCTTCCTCAATCATTATTTGATGACCGATACCGCGTCCGGCAGGATAAAAATCCGCTCCCATCGGTTTGGTAAGCTCTTCTCTCTTTTTGTACTTGGCTA
>JAKAHQ010000277.1 GCA_021814855.1 Bacteroidota bacterium
AAATTGAACTGATAGGCGAAGCCGGCACCGCCAACGAAGCAATAAAACTTATTGAAAGTTCTAATCCGGATGTTGTCTTCCTCGACATACAAATGCCCGGGAAATCCGGTTTTGATATACTCGGTGAAGTTCAAACAGATGCGCAAATTATTTTTGTTACCGCCTACGATGAATACGCAATAAAGGCATTCGAAGTCAGCGCGCAGGATTATTTATTGAAACCTGTAAATAAAGATCGGCTCCACCTTGCCATCGAACATCTTCGGATCGGCAATGACGAGGAAGCCCTTAACTTGAAAAAGCTTGATTACAACGACAGCATCTTTTTAATGGTGAACAACACATATCAATTTGTAAAGGTAAGTTCAATCATAAATATTACCTCGGCAGGCAACTATTCCGAAATTCATACAAACATAAAAGTAAAAGGGCTTGTACTTAAATCGATGCGCGAATGGGAATCGAGACTTCCTCAAAATAATTTTGTTCGAATTCACCGCAACGCAATTGTAAATCTTGAATTTATGGATCATATAGAGGAATGGTTCAACTATTCCTACCAGGTATATTTAAAAGGTTTGGATAAACCTCTTGTAATGAGCAGGCGATTCGCTACAAAACTTAAAGAGAAAATGGCGTAAAGAATTACAGATCAGAAATTATTAACGCGGTTGCTCTTCCGCAGCTATTTAGAGCAAGAATAATCTCAAACCAAATCAGATACATCAGCCGCCAAATTCAAAGCCGCCGTCTATTCAACCTTTATGGAAACTTCTTCCTTCGCCAATCCTTTTGAACTTACCGTAACTTTAACATCTCCTTTCTCGAATCCCGATTTGATAATTAGCATTGCCTTGCCGTAAAACAAATTCACCGAATCCGCTTGAAAAGGATTATATGATTGAGGATTTCCATTCCCAATCCCCGCAATGGTTGCCGGACCGTTTAATTTTATCTCAATCTTGTTTTTCGCCAGGGGACAAAGGTTTCCGTCTTTATCATACGCTTCGATTAAGATGTAAGATAAATCCATACCGCCGGAAGAAATAGTATTGCGATCCGGCGTTAATTTTATTTTGTATGGTTCGCCGGCGGTTTTCATTACGCTTTCGCCGATCTTTTCCCCTTCTTTATAAGCCACGGCTTTTAATTCGCCCGGTTGATATACAACATCATTCCACATTAATCTAAACCGCTCAATAGATTTTTGCGATTTCGGATTTTTATATTTCATTCCTAAAGATTTTCCGTTGAGAAAAAGTTCGGCGCAGTCGCCGTTGGTATAAACAAACACGGGAATTTTCTGTCCTTCCATTCCATTCCAAGTCCAATGAGGAAGAATGTGAACTGTTGTTTCATCCTGCTTCCAATAACTTTTGTAAAGATAGTATCTGTCCTTAGGTATACCGCATAAATCGACAATGCCGAAATACGTGCTGTGCGAAGCGTCTTTATCGGTCATACCGAGAGCTCTAACCTCGTCGTTGGTGTATGGCGTCGGCTCTCCCAAATAATCAAAACCGCTCCATACGAATTCTCCCGCAATATAATTTTCTTCCTGCTGCCACATAAAATCATCATCGCTTATTTCAGCCCACCAGGGGGCGTTCAAATCGTAAGAACTTACCTGGAGAGATTTTGTAAAATCGGTTTTCTTTTCGGGAAGAGGCAATTCATAAAATCCCCGCGTGCTTTCCGTAGAAGCGGATTCGCTTATTATAACCGACTTATTCGGCTCAAGCTCGCGCGCCAAACTATAACGCCTGCCGTAATTCCAACTGTGCACATCATAATAATCGAAGTGTCGCAGCGCAGCACTTTTCTGATCGTCGCAGACCATTGTTACCGGGCGAGTGAGGTCATATTTCCTAACATTATTAACCATTGTTTGGAGCTTGTAAAAGCCGTTGTTAATATTATTTTGAATATCTCCCATTTCGTTTCCAACGCTCCATATAATAATGGAAGGATGATTTCTATCCCTAACAACAAAGTTCTTCATAATTCGCAGAGAAAAATTTTCGAAGTTGGTTGTGTCCGTAATATCTGCGCGTTTATCATATTTGTCGAATGCTTCGTCAAAGACAAGTATGCCCATTCTATCACATAGATCGAGAAGCTCGGGCGCGGGACAATTATGACTTGTTCTAACGGCATTGCAGCCCATCGATTTCATAATCTCAAGTTGTCGTTCCATAGCTCGCGGGTAAAATGCGGCGCCGAGAGGACCTTGATCATGATGAAGATTTACTCCCTTCAATTGTACTCTTTTATCGTTAAGGTAAAATCCGTTATCGGCGGTAAAGCGAATTGTTCTTACGCCAAAAGATGTTAGGTATGTATCCGTAATTTTATCGCCTTCATAAATATTTGTTTTAACGGTATACAATACCGGATCGGTTACGTCCCATCTTTGCGGATTGATTAAAGGCAATGTCATTTCTATTTTTTTTCTTGATTCTGGATTCATCGAGCTGGTTACAGAGTTTTTTGCAATCTCTATTCCCTTAGGACTAAGAATTACATTTTCCACTCTAATTTCGTTTTCATTGTCAGAAGAATTGTTTACAACTGTTGTCATTATTCTAACATCGGCATAGTTAGGTTTTACGATTGGCGTGGTAACGTACGTTCCCCAAATATCTACATGAACCGGATCGGTAACAATCATTTGAATCTTACGATAAATTCCCGCGCCGGGATACCAGCGACTTTCATGATTCCGGGTATCGACATGAACGGCAATTATATTTTCTTTACCGGGTTGAATAAGTTTTGTAACATCAAGATAAAATGAACTGTAACCGTAATCCCATTTGCCGGCTAATTTTCCGTTGATGTAAATTTCCGGAAATGCCATAATGCCGTCGAGGACCAAATAAATTTGTTTGCCGCTGTAACCTGCCGGAATATCAAGTTTGTTGCGGTACCACCCCTCACCTTTCCACGGAAGTTTACCTGTGTTGCCGTCGCCGTCTTCAATGAACGGGCCAGAGATAGCCCAATCGTGTGGGATTGAAACAGTCTGCCATTTGGAATCATCAAAGTTGGCTTGCCATGCTTTATCATTTTGTCCCTTTGCAAATTTCCAGCCGGTTTGAAGTGTGATCACTTCCCTCGCGTACGTCATGCTAAACAATGCTATAAAAATTACGGCGGTAGTTAAAAATTTTTTCTTGGTCATTAGACTTTTCCTCGGTTTAAAAAATTCCTACTGGTTTTTATTTCATCAAAACTATTTTTTTTGTCTCCAGATAGTTGCCTGCTTCCATCCGGCAAAAGTAAATTCCGCTCGGTTCATTACCGGCGGACCAAACAACTTTATAGCTGCCAGGATTTTTATATCCGTCCACAAGACGGGTTATCTCTCTGCCGAGAGCATCATAAATTACAATTGATACTGTTGATGCTTTCGGAACCTCGTAATCTATAGTTGTATTTGGATTGAACGGATTGGGATAAACGTTAAGATTATAGTCGGTAATAATTTCTTCCTGCTTAACCGACGATGTTGACGATTCAAGAAATGCGTCAAGGGCAATTGTTGGCTGCTTTGTTGCAGGATCCCAGGCGCCCAGTCCGTAGTTCTGCCAGTTATAGCACTCGGGTTCCCAGTAAAAAACTCCGAGTCCTCCTACAGATTTTGTCTTTGCTATAAGATCGAGCAGAAAAGTTTTTGCCGTTGCTGCCTGATTATATGGATAGCCGGTTTCGACAACCATTACCTTAGTTTTATATCTTGCAATCATATCTTTCATTGTAATTAGGGTTAGACTGTCATCTGCCGCCCACGATAAATTTGCCCAGGTC